>JAICSG010000368.1 GCA_025937035.1 Thermoanaerobaculia bacterium
AAGACGAGTGAAGGTGAGCTGGACGCGGACGCCCTCGGCTAAGGGCCATTCGCCGTCCAACAGAGGCACAAAATGAAATACAACCACATCGGCATCCCAACCACCGAGCGCTTCCCGGGAGAGATCGATCTGCCTCATCTCAAGGTGACGGTGAGCGACCATGCCAATAACCCTTTCGGTATTCAGTGGCAACGGTACTGGGCGGACGCGCCCTACCCCGAGTTGGTCAAAACAGTCCCGCATGTGGCGTTCGAAGTGGACGAGCTCGAGGCGGCCCTGGAGGGCTACAAGATCCTCATTCCGCCCAATAGTCCAAGCCCGGGCGTGCTCGTTGCCATGATCGAGGTCAAGGGCGCTCCCGTGGAGCTGATGCAGATTGATCGATCAATCCGCAAGGACCTTTAAACCCGACGCGGAGGAGTAGGCCGCGCGCCAAGCCTCACAATGGACCAGAGGGAAACAGGAACAGGATTATGCCCAGCAAGCAAGTGGCAGCGCCAGACAATACGGCCGTACGGACCGCCTTGTGGCGGGCGCTGCACCTGGAAGCAGATTCGCCGCCGCATGTGCTCGAAGACAGAGTCGGCCTCCTGCTGGTGGCTCCCGAGGACGGATGGCGCGATCGCCCGGACATGAGCCCGTTCACGCGGCCCTTCCGCGCCTCCATCCTGGCCCGCGCCCGCTTCGTCGAAGATCTTGTCGCGGAACAGGTTGCCCGTGGCGTCGGGCAGTACGTCATCCTCGGAGCGGGCCTGGACACCTTTGCCCAGCGCCGGCCGGAGCTCGCCTCCCGTCTGCTCGTGTTCGAGATCGATCAGCCTGGCCCGCAGGAATGGAAGCGCCAGCGCCTCGTGGATCTCGGCCTCGGCATCCCGCCGTTCCTGCGGCTTGTGCCAGTGGACTTCGAGGCTGGCGGCCGGTGGTGGGAACGATTGGCAGAGTCGGGTTTTGACTCAGGGCGGGCGGCGGTCGTGGCGTCCACCGGCGTCAGCATGTATCTGACCCGGGACGCGATCATGGCGACGCTACGCCAGGTGGCGGCGCTCGCTCCAGGCTCCACGCTGGTCATGTCGTTCATGCTTCCCATCGAGCTCCTGGATCCCGAGGTGCGTTCCGGGGTTGAGCGGGCAGCGGAGGGAGCGCGGGCGAGCGGCACGCCCTTCATCAGCTTCTTCACACCGGCCGAGATGCTGGAGCTGGCTCGCGATGCCGGTTTCAGAGAGGCTCAGCACGTCTCGGCAGCCATGCTTGCCCAACGCTACTTCGCGGGCAGGACAGACGGCCTTCGTCCGCCCAATAATTCGGAGGAGCTGCTGGTGGCGACGACCTAGCGCAGACCCTCCCTACCCCAGGATCCGCAGATCCACGTACGGCGGCGGAGGCTGGATGGCCGAGTAGTCGTTCTCCATGAGGGCCACCTCGCCGTGGCGCTCGACCTCCTTGAAGCCGGCGAAGCGGTAGGTGATCAGCATCTGGCGGTTGCGGTCGTTGGAGACGAACTCGGCACGCAGCTTCACGCCGGCTTCCTTCGCCATCCGCAGGACGTGATGGATCATGATCATCCCCACCCCCTTGGACATCACCCGGCAGGACATCAGGAGGAGCTTGACGGTCCAGACGTCCGGGTCCATCTCGATCAAGGTGAGGCCGATTTTTCCATAGCTGCCGTGGCGGTCCTCCAGGCTGGAGATCAGCAGCTTGTGCCGGGGGGACTGCCGCAGGGTGTCCAGCTCTTCGTAGGAGTAGGTGTAGCCGGTGGTGTTGAGCTGGTTGGTGCGCACGGTCAGCTCTTCGGCCCGCTTGAGGTCCTCCTCGCGGCAGGGGGCGATGGTGAAGATCATGTCGAGGGTGGCGAGGAACTCCTCCTTGGGGCCGGTGTAGTCGGCCTCCTCGCGGTTGCGCTCGATGTCCGCCTGGTACATGCGGCGGCGCAGGCGCGAGTCCTCGGTGATGAAGCGGGGGTTGAATTCGGGGCGGTCGAGCAGGTCGTCCAAGAGCGCCGAATCGAGGCAGAGCACCTGGCGGTGGGTGAAGGCCACCTCCTCGCGCTCGAAGGGCTGATCGTCCACGAAGGCGACGGCGTCCAGGCCGATGTTGATGTCCTTGGCGATCTGGGTGACCGAGGCGGCCTTGGAATTCCAGTTGATCTGCGGATAGAGGAAGTATTCGTCGATCCCGAATTCCTTGAGCTTGGCCATGGCCACGCCGTGATCGTTGCGGCTGGCGATCGAATGGAGGATGCCCCGCTCGTCCAGGGTCTTGAGGATGTGGACCACGTGCGGGCGCAGGGTGACCTCGCGGTCCTCCAGGAGGATGCCGTCCCAGACGGTGTTGTCGAGGTCCCAGACCACGCACTTGATCGATTGCTTCTCTTTTTTCTTCGCGGCGTGGACGGCGGCGGCGTGGGATTCGGCGGGCTCGCCCTTTTCGAGGTCGATCATCTCAAAGCTCCTGCAGCTCGAAGAGCGGAATCGTGATCTGTTGGATCTGCGTGCTCCCCTCGATGATCTCCAACACTCGGGAATCGCGCAGGTAGCGCTCGACGGGATAGTCCTCGCTGCAGCCGTTGGCGCCGTGGATCTGCACGGCGTCGAGGGCGGCGCGGGTGGCCATGGTCGAGGCATAGTACTTGGCCACCCAGATCTCGCTGGTGGCTCCGGGATCGCGCGTGTCGCGCAGCCAGCCGGCGCGCAGGCAGAGGAGGCGGGCGGCGCGCACCTCGGCGATCATGTTGGTGAGCATACGGCGGATGAGCTGGTGGTCGGCGATGGGCACGCCGAACTGCCGGCGCTCCGCGGCGTAGGCGCGGGAGGCGTCCAGGCAGGCCTGGGCGAGCCCCACCGCTCCCCAGGCGACGCTGTAGCGGCCGTGGTCGAGGGCGGTGGACATCACCGCCGAGACGCCGAAGCCCGGCTTGCCGATCAGGTTTTCCTTCGGCACGCGGACGCCCTCGAAGAAGATCTCGGCGAGCATCGAGGCGCGGGTGCCGGTGACCCCGGACAGGGGTTTCATGGTGACGCCGGGCAGGTCCCGCTCGACCAGGAAGGCGGTGGGCTTGCCTTCGATCTGGGCCAGGACGAGGAAGAGGTTGGCGATCTGGCCGAAGGTGGTCCACTTCTTCCGGCCGTCGAGCACCCAGGCGTCGCCGTCGTCGCGGGCGACGGTCTCCACGCTCTTGGCGTCGCTCCCGGCGTTGGGCTCGGAGAGGCAGAAGGCCCCGAGGATCTCGCCTCTGGCCAAAGCCGGCAGATAGCGCTCGCGCTGCCCCGGGCTCCCCCAGCGGCCGATGACGTGGGCGACCATGTCATGGACGGTGAGCAGGGAGCGCACGGAGGAGCACCCCTTGGCGATCTCCTCGGTGAGCAGGCCGTAGGTGACGTTGTCGCGGCCCAGGCCCCCGTAGTCCGCCGGCACGTTCGAGCCGAGGTAGCCGACCTCGCGCAGGCGGCCGACGAGCTCCATGGGGATGGCGGCCTCGCGGTCCCAGCGGCCGGCGTGCGGCGCGATCTCGGCCGCCACGAAGGCGCGGAATTCCTCGCGGGCGGCCCGCTGCTCGGGGTTGAGCTCCAGATTCAAGCGGCGGCGCCCTGTTTGCGCGCCACCAGCCGAGCGATCGAGTTGATGGTGCGGAAGTTGTCGAGGTCGAGGTCCTCGTCGCCCACCGACACCCCGAACTCCTTCTCGACGAAGGCGACGAGCTGCATGGCGAGCAGCGAGTTGACGAAGCCGAGCGAGAAGATGTCCTCGTCCGGCTGCAGGTCGTGGCTCTTGAAGAACCGCGACAGGAACTCTTTGATCTTCAGTTGGGTCTCGTCCATGGCGCCCCTCACTCAGGAAATCCCGTAATCGTAAAAACCCTTGCCGTTCTTGCGGCCGTGGAGGCCGGCGTCGACCATCTTCTTGAGCAACGGGCAGGGGCGGTATTTGCTGTCGTTGTAGCTCTCGTGGAGCACCTCGATCGAGTAGAGGATGGTGTCCAGCCCGATCAGGTCGGCGGTCTCCAGCGGTCCCATCTTGTGGCCGAAGCAGGTCTTGAAGAGCTGGTCGACCTGCTCAGGTGTAGCGACGCCGTCCTGGAGGACGTAGACCGCCTCGTTGATGGTGAGCATCAGCACCCGGTTGGAGACGAATCCGGGCATGTCGTTGACCAGGATAAAGTCCTTCCCCATCTGGCGCAGGAATTGGCGGGCGGTCTCGATGGTGGCCTCGCTGGTGTGGTGGCCGCGGATCGCCTCGACCATCGGCTTCAGGGGGACGGGGTTCATGAAGTGCATGCCGATCACCCGGTCCGGCCGCCTGGTCAGGGCCCCCACGCGGGGGATCGAGTAGCAGGAGGTGTTGACCGCGAAGACGGCCCGCTCGGGGCAGATGGCGTCGATCTTCGGATAGATCTGGCTCTTGATCTCCCACTTCTCCGGGACGTTCTCGACCACGAAGTCGACGTCGCCCAGGTCTTCCAGCAGGGTGGTGAAGTGGATGCGGCCGAGGACGGTCGCGGGATCCTCCTTCTTGGCGTCCTTCTGGAACATCCCCTGGAAGCGGAGGTTTTTCCGGATCTCGGCCCTGGCGCGGTCCAGGACCTCCTCGGAGATGTCCACCAGGACGGCCTCCATGCCGTTCTGGGCCAGGCTCTGGCCGACTCCGATTCCCATCACGCCGGCGCCGACGACGCCGACCTTCTTGATCTCCATGCTTTGTCTCTCCCTTGCCTCTGTCCCTTGGCGGGGTCCGGACGGAGCGGCCATGTTAGCCGATCCGGCCGTCATCTATCAGTGTGGCAGGGGTTGGATTGGGGGACAAAGGGGGGCGGGAGGAGAAGCTGGCGCGATCCTTGCTGAAAGGATCAGACGGGTGGGGCCGGCAACGGACCCGGCTGGCGTTCCAAAAGCGAGGACGATCCTCCTTGTCGCTGGTCTGGGACCAGGAGGGCTCTCTGGTCATTCTCCCTTGGCAATTCCCCGACGGGAGCCTTCCTCTCGCCCGGCTTCGCCCCTTTTCAACTTCTCACCAGGCGGTCACGCGGACGGCTTCGAAGGAGGCCGCGCCGCGTGGCGTCGCCAT
>JAICSG010000884.1 GCA_025937035.1 Thermoanaerobaculia bacterium
GGAAGCGGTCGCCGATGTGGACCTGGTCCTCCCACCACCCCTCGGTGGTGAGGTTCTCGCCGAAGATCCCCCAGGGGAGGCTCTCGATCCCCAGCTCGCGCCGCCAGAACGGATAGTGCTCGGAGGGGTAGGCGTAGACCGCCTTCTCCGGCCCGCCGTGGACCGAGAGGTCCGCCTGGCCGTCGCCCGCCAGGTTGTCCCGGCGCAGCCGCACCCGCCCCTCGACCGGCTCCTTGAAGATGCCGGTCATGATCCGTCGCCCCCGCCAGCTCACCGGACGGGGGAGCCCCACGTTCAGGGAGAGGACTTTCAAGGAGCCTCTACGACTCGGGAGCCGACGGCGCCGTGCCGCGGTCGACCTCGGGCGGGAGGGCGACGTCCCCCTGGGCGGCGTTGAGATCGGCGCGCAGGGCCTCGAGCTGGCGCAGATGCTCCTTCTGGGCGTTGACGACCCGCAGGAAGACGTTGGCGGTCTCCTGGTCGACGTCGCGGATCATCTTGGGATAGAGGACGTCGTTCTCGTAGCGCTCCTCGGAGATGGCGTTGCCGATGTCGGCATCGAGCCCGCGGACCTGCGCCGCGGCCTCGAGCATCTCGACCGCCAGGGCGTCCTTGGCGGCGGCGGCCCGCAGCCAGCGCTGGGCGAGATTGGGAAGGCCGTCCCGCTTGGCGCGATCGGCGTAGGCGCGGTAGCGCGCGGCGCTGGTCGCCTCGGCGGTGAAGCCGGTCTTCAGGTGCTCCAGGAAACGGGGAATCCTCGACACGATATCTCTCCTCTCCTCCGGTTCGCGCTAAGATCCCCTGGCGCTCGTCGGATGAGCCTGCCCGCCAGGGAAAGGGCGGGGCCATTCTATGGGAGTTGGTGTGGTTGTCCAACCGCCTCGCGGAAAACTTTGACCCGCGGCCCCCGTAGAGCCTTGAGGGGCCCTTTTCGCGCGCCCCCGCCGATCCTCGTGAACGAACGCTCCCGCCGCCGCCTGCTCATCCTCGCCGCCTTCGCGATCACCCTGGTCGTCGCGATCGCGCACATCCCCATGATCAGCGTCCTCACCCGGGCCCTGCTGGGCGGCGTGGCGGTCGCGCTCGTGCTCTGGGGGCTCTGGCGCCTGTACCACGCCTTCCTCTGGAAGGTCGGACGCCGGCTCGCCTTCTCCTACTTCCTCCTCGGGGTGCTGCCCATCCCCCTGCTGCTCCTGGTGCTGGCGATGATCGCCTATCTGCTCTCCGGCTTCTTCCTGGGGCATCTCTACCGCGACGCCGTGCAGTCGGTCCAGGGGGAGCTCGACGCGGCGGTCCGGAGCCGCCTGACGGAGCTCCTCGCCGGCGGCCCGCGTGGCCCGCAGGGCGGGGACGTGGTCTTCGGCTACTACCGGGAGGGCCGGAAGCTCGCCGGCGATCCGCGGCTGCCCGCCGCCTGGCCCGCCTGGCTGGAGCAGCCAGATCCCCAGGTGCAACAGGGGGATCGCCTGGAGAAGGTGCCGCGGTTCGTCCTGTCTCCCGGCGGCCGCCCCAGCCTGGCGGCGGCGGCCTCGCGCGGCGGCGCCGGCGTGGTGGCCCTCTACGGCGGGGACCTCGGCGGCGAGCTCAGCCGCCGCGTCCAGGTCTGGATCGAGGTCTACCGCTCGGACGATCCCGACCTCGACTCCATCAGCCTGGAGTGGGGAGGGCGCAAGATCCCCCTCCAGCGCGTCCGCCGGGATCAGCCGGGCGGCGAGGCCGTCCGCTTCTTCAAGCGGCTCTCGCGCGGCGAGCGCTTCTGGGACTCCCCCGTGCTCTGGTGGGGGGAGATCTCGGGCCCCCTGCTGAATCTCGCCAGCGGCCGGCCGGTGGCCGAGTACGTGGCGGCCAACCTGAACGCCACCCCCAACGTGGTGCGGCACCACCTCTTCTCGGCCGCCGCCGAGATCGACGCCTTCGCCTGGCTCCTGCTGCTGGTGGTGAGCTTCCTGCTCTTCGACGTCTACGCCGCCGCCGCGCTGATGGCGGTGTTCATGATCGTGGGGCTGTCGCGGGCGGTGAACCGGCTGAGCCGGGGGACCGAGGCGGTGCGGCGGGGGGACTTCGGCGTGCGCATCCCCGTGCGGCGGCGCGACCAGGTGGGGGACCTCCAGCGCTCGTTCAACGAGATGGCGGGCAACCTGGAGTCCCTGGTCGCCACGGCGGCCCAGAAGGAGTCGCTGGAGAAGGAGCTGGAGCTGGCCCGTAACCTCCAGAAGAGCCTGCTGCCGGGGGACCTGCCGGCCCTGGGCGGAGTCGAGCTCTCCACCCTCTTCGAGCCCAGCGCGGCGATCGGCGGCGACTACTTCGACGTGCTCCGCCTCTCGGACGAGGAGCTGGCGGTGATCATCGCCGACGTCTCCGGGCACGGCCTGTCGAGCGGCCTGCGGATGGCCATGCTCAAGGCGGCGCTGCTGATCCTGGTCGAGGAGAC
>JAICSG010000445.1 GCA_025937035.1 Thermoanaerobaculia bacterium
CAGAAAGGAGCCGCCGGCGCGCTCCGCGTCTTCGTCTCCCGGTTGCGCAAGGCGCTCCGAGAAGGCGGCGGCGACTCCGTCGTGGTCACCAAGCCGCCTGGCTACCTCCTGCAGATCGAGCGTGCTGCTCTCGACGCTGCCCGATTCGAGGATCTCCTGGCCGAGGGACGCGAGCACGCCGCCCGAAGAGACCACGAAGGGGCCGCGGCGCGGTTGCGCCAGGCGCTGTCGCTCTGGCGAGGGCCTGCCCTGGCCGACCTAGCCGACGTTCCGGTGGCTCGGGCCGAGGCGACCCGACTGGAGGAAGCGCGGCTGGCCGCCCTCGAGGAGCGGGTCGAAGCCGACCTCGGCTGCGGCCGCCATGCCGAGGTGGTGCCCGAACTCGACCATCTGACCAAGGTTCATCCGCTACGGGAGCGGTTGTGGGGCCAGCGGATGGTGGCCCTGTACCGCTCGGGGCGCCAGGCCGACGCGTTGCGCGTGTATCAGGAGCTTCGCCGGCTCTTGGCCGAGGAGCTTGGCCTGGAGCCCAGCCTCGAAGTCGCCCGCCTGGAGAACGCCATCCTGCGCCAGGCGCCTGAGCTGCAAGCGCCCCAGTTGGCAGCGCGCTGCGCCCCCAGGCCGTCGCCAGGCTCAGGGGAGCCGACCACGTTCCTCTTCAGCGACATCGAGGCCAGCACCCGGCGGTGGGAAGGCGATCCGGAAGCGATGACGGTCGACCTGGCGCGGCACGACGAGTTGCTCCGCGCCGCCATCGAAGCCGCAGGAGGGGAGGTCTTCAGCCACACCGGAGATGGGATGGCCGCGGCGTTTCGGGCTGCCCCCGACGCCCTCGCCGCCGCTGTGGCGGCCCAACAGGCGCTGGCGTCCAGCGCCTGGGCCGCCCCCGGGCCGCTTCGGGTGCGGATGGCGATCCACGCGGGGGTGGCGCAGCGCCGCGAAGATAACTACTTCGGCCCTGCACTGAACCGGGTCGCCCGCCTCCTGGCTACTGCCTCCGGGGGTCAGGTGCTCTGCTCCCATGCGGCCGCAGAGCTGATCGGCGCTGATCTTCCGGCTGAGGTGGCTCTCCTCGACTTGGGGGAGCACCGGCTCGCCGACCTGGCCCGTGTCGAGCGGGTGTTCCAGGTGGCCCATCCTGCGCTGTCGTCGCAGTTCCCAGCTCTGCGCAGCCTCGCCGCGCATCGCCACAACTTGCCCGTGGCACTCACCCCTTTCATCGGGCGGGCCCGGGAGCTCGACGAGCTGAGCATGCTGCTCGCCGGATCTCGACTGCTCACCCTCACGGGGGTCGGAGGAGCGGGGAAGACCCGGCTTGCCCTGCAAGGCGCGGCGGCTGCACGGCCGGCCTACCCTGACGGCGTCTGGATAGCCGAGCTCGCCGCGCTGCGCGAGGGGGCGCAGGTGGCTTCGGCGGTGGCCGTGGCGCTCACCTTCGAGACCAGCGCCTTCGACAGCCCGGAGGCTGTGGAAGATCGTCTCATCCGCCATCTGGCGACGCGGCAGACGCTTGTGCTGCTCGACAATTGCGAACATCTCATCGAGGCAGTCGCCCGTCTCGTCCACGCCTTTCTGATTCGGTGCCCCAGCGTGACCGTGCTCGCCACGAGCCGCGAGCGGCTCGGCGTACCCGGCGAGGTGGTGTGGAAGGTGCCGCCGATGTCAATGGCGGCTCCCGGCGCCGCCCTTGCCGAGCTCACCGGCAGTGACGCGGTGGCCTTCTTCTGCGAGCGGGCCCGGGCCGCCCGATCCACGTTCGAGCTCGATACCACCAACGCCGCCGCTGTCGCCAGGATCTGCCGTCGTCTCGACGGCATTCCCCTCGCGCTGGAGCTGGCTGCCGCCCGGGTCCAGGTGCTCAGTCCGGCGCAGGTCGCCGACCGCCTGGATGACCGCTTCCGGTTCCTGACCGGTCGGGAGCGGATCGTCGTGCCCCATCAACAGACACTGCGAGCGACCGTCGACTGGAGCTACGAACTTCTCTCGCTGGCGGAGCAGCGCGCGCTGGCCCGGCTGGCGATCTTTCCCGACACTTTCGATCTGCCGGCGGCCGAGGTAGTGATGTCAGGCGGCGACGGGGGAGTGGCCTATGAGGACGCCCTCGACGTGCTCTGCCGGCTGGTCGACAAGTCGCTCATCGTCGTGCATAGCGAGGGCACTGCACCTCGTTACCGGCTGCTCGAGACCATCCGGCAGTACGGGGTCGAGAAGCTGGCCGAGGCCGGCGAGGAGGCCACCGCCCGGCGGCGGCACCGCGACGCCTTCGTCGCACGCGTTCAAGCGTGGCGAGGTACGCCGCTGGGGTCGGATTTCCTCTGCGGGGCGTTCGCTGATGCGGAGAATTTCCGTGCCGCGCTGGAGTGGTCATGGACGCAACGCGACGCCGACGCCGTGCTGCGCCTGATCGGGGCGCTATGGGTGCCATGGCTGTGGTTCGGCAACCCTGACGGCCACATCTGGGTGGAGCGCATCTTCTCCGCGCCCGAGTTCTCCGCGCCCGAGCTCGCCGACCATCCAGGGCATGTCGAGGCCCTAGCCATCCGGGCCATCCTCCTTCCTGAAGGCGACCGCGACCGCTGCGACGAGCTCCTAGAGGAAGCGGCCACGCTGGCACGGCGGATCGGCGACGATCGCCGCGCGGCCTACTCGGATTGGGGGCGAGCCGAGTACAAGCTGCTTTCGGGAAAGTCCGCCGAGGCGCGCCCGCTCCTCGAGACTGCACTCGCCGGCTACAAGCGTCTCGGCCTGCCGGACGGTGCCGGCTGGTGCCACGACCACCTCGGCTGGGCCGCGATCATCGACGGAGAGTACGACCGGGCCCGAGACCATTTCGAACAGGCCGTGGAAGTCGCCCGCAGCGATCCCCTCGGCGAATGGGTCGAGCCGCACGCGCTCGCCGCTCTCGGCCCGCTAGTCGCCCTCTCTGGTGACGGCGAGCGGGCCCTTCGCCTGGCGGAACAGGCAGTCGGCGCCGCGCGGCGGCTGAAAGCCCGACCGGTTCTCGCCATGGCGCTGACCCGCGCCGCCGAGACCGCCGTTCTGGCCAGCCACCCGCGCCGCGCCGCGGGCATTCTCGTGGAGCTGCTGGGTCTCCTGGCCGACCTGGGAACCCGGCGGTGGGTGGCCGACGCACTGGAGACCGCCGCTCTCGTTCTGGAAATCGATGATGACACCGAACGGGCGTCGGTGATCCTCGGGGCATCCGATCGGCTGCGGGAGGCCATCGAAGTGCGGGTCATCACTGAAGAGGTGCGGCACGCTCGGGACCGGCTCGCCGACGCCCTGGGTGCCGAGCGCTTCGCCCTGCATGAGGCTCGGGGCCGGCTGCTTTCGCACGAGGCGGCCATCACCCTCACCATTGCTGGGCTCACGGCCAGTGGATATGACGTTGATCATCTCTAAGTAGCATCGAGGTTCCGGGGCGGCTTGTCCCCCGAGCGGTGGAAAGCGCGCACAGTTTGAGAATCTACGGTGAGATGGTCGCGGTGCTGGCCCCCAAGACACCCGTTGCACGTGGCTGGACCGCCAATGGGAACCATTTGCAGCATCCAGTTGGCCCGCGGACCGCCAAATGGAACCGTTTCGCAGTTTCAAAGAGACTCCAGGGTCGGCTGATGGAACCATCTGTAGCGCGAGATCTGGGCCTAACCGACGATCTTGAAATGACCTTGTCGCTGACGGTGACGAGGTCGTGGGCGATGTCGCGCAGCTTGAGGTTGCGGTACGAGGCGGCGGCCCGCAGGATCTCGAACGCCTCATCGGTGGTGCACCGGTTTTGGCTCATGATGATGCCCAGGGCTTGGTCGATGATGCGGGCGGCTTTGAAAGTGGTGCGCGCCGAGGTGGTTCAGCACTCGCCGACGCAGCGCGGGCCGAAAATACGCGCTGTACCGGGCTCGATAGACATAGCACGCCGGCCGCGCTGGAGGTACTCTTAGAGTTAGTCTCGGCCTGTGGGATCGGAGGGCCGTTAGGGTGCGAATAGCTGATGTACTACGCGCCAAAGCAGCGGTGGTCGCAACTGTGAGGCCGGACGCGCCGGTCGCCATCCTGCTCGCCGCAATGGCCAAGCATCGCGTCGGGGCCGTGGTCGTCGTCGACGACAGCGCGGTGGTGGGGATGGTGTGGGAGCGCGACCTCATCCGCCTCCTGCACGAGCGCGGAGCGTCGCTCGTGCACGACTCGGTCTCGGACATCATGAATGTCGACGTGATCACCTGCATGCTTACCGACGAGGTCGATGACATCCTGCGGATCATGACCGACCGGCGGATCCGGCACCTGCCGGTGATGGTCGACGATAAGCTCCACGGTGTTGTCAGCATGGGGGATCTAGTCAAGGCGCGAATCGGTGAGCTGGAGGCCCATCGGGCGTACCTGCAGTCCTATATCGGCGCTGGCTGATAGACGTCTCGGCGACGAACAGCTCTGCCTGGCCCTGCCAGCAGCGGTAGCCACCACTCCACCTGAAAGTGTCGGC
>JAICSG010000530.1 GCA_025937035.1 Thermoanaerobaculia bacterium
GACGCCGGCGCGGACGGGCTGGTGGTGCAGGGCAAGGAGGCGGGCGGGCACAACCACAGCACGACACCGCTCCACGATCTCCTCCGCGAGGTCCGGCATGAGGTGGGGGAGGACGTGCTGCTGCTGGCCGCCGGAGGCATCGCCACCGGGGCCGACGTGGTCACCGCGCTGGCCCACGGCGCGGACGGCGTCTGGGTGGGCACGCGGCTCGTGGCCTCCACCGAGGCCTATGCCAATCCGGAGTGGAAGCGGCGCCTCACCCGGACGAGACGGCAGGACACGGTGATCACCACCCTCTTTGGCCCTGAGCTCCCCTGCCAGCCCTACCGGGTGCTGCGCAACCCGGCCGTGGACGCCTCGATCGGCCAGCAGGACGAGATCTGCGGCCTGCCTCCCACCGGTGCTCCGATCGGCACTACGGTGCTGTTCCCCGGCACCTCCTTCCAGACGCCGGGCGTGCCCATGCCCCCCTTCAGCGCCCTGCCGCCGACGCCGGACACCACCGGAGATTTCGACGCCATGGGGATGCCGGCGGGGGAGGGCGTCCAGCACATCCGGGACATCAAGCCCGCGGCCGAGATCGTCGCGGACCTGATGCGCGAGGCGCGATCGATCCTCGGCCGCAGCCTGGCCGGCTGAGCCGTTGGCTCGGCCCCTCCGCTCCTGAGCCCCCCTGAGGGCGCTCTCTCCCCGGCAGCTCCAAAGGGAGAGCGCCCCCGATTGTCCCGCCAAGCGAAATTGAGACACCTCTACTAGTAAGTAACTACTATGCTAGCGTCTCGGTCCGGATCTGGTGCGCCAGCCGGAAGAAGTCGTTTGCTGGACGTCCGTCAATCTATGAGGGAGACAATCTATGAGCAGGAGCATGCGGTGGACCGTCGCGTTCCTTTTCGCCGGCTTTTGGGCTGTCGCGTCCTTGCCGGCCCAGGGGCAATCCACGACCACGATCACGTTGCCCCAGCCGACCGGGCAGTTTGGCGTCGGCACGGTGGTCTGGCACTGGCCCGACCCTGATCGCCTCGACGAGCTCTCCCCTTATTATCCCAACGCCGTGCGCGAGATCATGGCCCAGGCATGGTATCCGGCCGATGGTCCGGCCACGGCGCCGACGGGCGTCTACGCGCCTCTGGACCGCGACCTCGCGAACGTCACCGGATGGAGCAAGCCCGGGGCGCCGTTCACCGCGCAGCTCGAGAAGGCCCCTCTCATCGCCCTCTGCCCGGGCATCCGGACCGCCCGGAATTTCTATACCTCGGTCGCCGAGGATCTGGCGAGCCACGGTTACGTGGTGCTAGGGCTCGACTTTCCGTACGTCGGCTTCGTGGAGTATCCGGACGGCCGGACGATCTCCAGCGCGTACACCGTGCCTCCTGACCTCGCCAATGGTCCCTACGTGTTCGTCGACCAGTTCCTCGAGACCCCCGGCAACCTGGAGATCGGCGATCTCCGGTTCGCCCTCGAGAGCCTCGAGCGGATCACCGATGAGGATCCGGCCCGCCGTCTCACCGGCAAGGTCGATTGGAAGCACCTCGGGGCGTTCGGCCACTCGCTCGGCGCCCGGGGGTGCGGCGGCGTCGCCGCGGACGACCACCGGTTCGACGCCGTCGTGAGCATGGAGGGGGCGTTTCCCATCGCGGTGCGCGAACAGGGCCTGAAGGTCCCGGTCCTGTTGATGTTCGGCGCCGTCCTCCCGCAATACGTCCGGGACACCATCCGGCAGGTCATCCCCAACCGCCGCGACGACCTCTACGACCTCACCCTGCCGAGCTTCGTGCACAACAACATTAACGAGCTGCCGCTCATCTATCCCACGAGGTTCCTGTCCCTGGTCGATCCCTACGTGGGCCTGGCCGAGACGCGGGACGTCCTGCTGACCTTCTTCGATCAGTACGTGCGGGGGACCGGCCCGGGCATCTCCTCGGTGCCGTCCCGGATTCCCGGGTCGACCCTGCTGTTCTATCCCGGACCCGGGCACGGCAATGATCATTAGGAAGCGCTAGACTCAGCTCCACCATGGAGCTTCGACCCTTCGGGAGAACCGGCCTCACCGTCCCCATCCTCGGCTTCGGCGCCGGGCACATCGGCGATTCGGCGATGGAGGAGGCGGAGGCCGGCCGTCTTCTCCATGGCGCTCTCGACCTCGGGGTCACCCTGATCGACACGGCCCGCTCCTATGGCCTCTCCGAGGAGCGGATCGGCCGCCATCTCGCCGGCCGCCGGGACGAATTCGTCCTCTCGACCAAGGTCGGCTACGGCATTCCCGGCTACGAGGACTGGACGGGCCCGGTGATCGCGGCCGGGGTGGACGCCGCCCTCGGACGCCTGCGCACGGACCGCGTCGACGTCGTTCACCTCCACTCCTGCCCGCTGGATGTTCTGGAGCGCGGCGACGTCGTGGCCGCGCTGCAGGCCACGGTGGCGGCGGGGAAGGCACGGGTGGCCGCCTACTCCGGCGACAACGCACCGCTCGAATGGGCGATCGCCTCCGGGGCCTTCGGCAGCATCGAGGTGTCGGTCAATCTGGTGGATCAGCGGGCGATCGAGCGGGCGCTGCCGGCGGCGGGGGAGCGCGGCCTGGGGGTGATCGCCAAGCGTCCGGCCGCCAACGCACCCTGGCGTTTCGCCGAACGGCCAGCCGCCTCAGACATCGCGCTCTACTGGGAGCGCTGGCGGGCCCTCGGCGTCGATCCCGGCCCCTACGACTGGACCGAGATCAGCCTCCGCTTCGCCGCCTGGCAGGAGGGCGTCCACTGCGCGATCGTGGGCACCAGCCGGCTGGAGCACCTGCGGCGGAACGTCGAGCAGGTCGAAAAGGGGCCGCTGCCTCCCGAGATGACGGAGGCGATCCGCGCCGCGTTCCGTGTCCGCGGCGCGGGTTGGGAAGGACAGATCTGAGGCCGGCCTTTATCCGGTTTTGGCTATGGAAACGGTTTATTGTTTGGGATTGACGTTCACGAGCACCTGCCCCAGGCCACAATCTCCGGAAAAGGTGCAGACTCTGAACGAGAAGCTGTCCAGCCCCGAGAATCCTGGGTTCGGCGTATAGAGAAACGTGCCGTCGTTGTTGGGAGTCACTGAGCCATTCTGGGCTACGCTCTCGACCTGGACGCCCGCGAGGTCAACACCGTTGGTATCGTAGCCCTCGAAAGGTCTGATCACGGCGAGGCTGTCTTGCGAACAGTTCGCGGTGGTCACTTGCTGGCTGCCACACCAGGGATCTCCACCGCCGGTGCAGCCGCAGCTGCAGAACCAACAAGAACAGCTCCCTCCGCCAGAACAGCTGGCTTTGCACTGAAGGGCGATCGTCGCCTGGCTGGACGCCGAGGCGAAAGCTGTGATGATGGCGGCAAGGATGAGGCTCTTCAGTAAAGTCCTGTTCATCTTCGGTCCTCCTATATCTTAATTTTAGTATAAAAGATTAGAAAGTCAAGGCCTTCGTATGAGCGGCCACGGAAAGGCCACGACTGGACCGAGCTCAGCCTCCGCTTCGCCGCCTGACAGGAGGGCGCTCACTGCGCGATCGTAGGCACCAGCCGGCTCGAGCACCTGCGGCGGAGCGGCCCTCCTTTGCGGCACAATAGGGCCATGAGCCGCCCTCGAATCGCTCTCCTCGCCGGCCTCCTGCTCCTCGTGGGGCCGGCCCGGGCGCGCGCGGAGGATCCGGCGAGCCCCCGTCTCGACGCGTTGCGCAAGGAGATCGCGACCTCTGGGCCCGCCGCGCTGGAGCGTTTCTGGCGCCGGCTGGCCGAGGAGGGTACACCTCTCGTCGAGGGGGAGGGGAGCGAGCGGTTGGTGACCTTCGTCTGGCGCGGTGGCGACGAGACGCGCAATGTCCTGGTGGTTGTCTCGCCGTCCGATCTCGGCAGCGAGGAGGGGATCGCGGGAGCGCGTTTGAGCCGCATCCCAGGTACCGACGTCTGGCTCAAATCCCGCCGGATGC
>JAICSG010000591.1 GCA_025937035.1 Thermoanaerobaculia bacterium
CGCCCGCACCAGCTCCAGGAACGGGATCAACGAGAAATCCCCGACCAGCGATTCGAGGTCCGCATCCGGCTCGACGCCGATCTCCCGGCCGAGCAGGACCAGATGGATGCGCCGCACCAGGTCCTCCGGCGCCAGCCCGTCCGCCTGGAGAAAGAGCACCTCCTCCGGCAGCTCCCGGCCCTCCTCCGCCGTCTGGCCCAGGAGCAGCAAAGTGTGCTCGGCCGTGCGGCCCGTGGCGCCGAACCGCTCGGGGATCGTCCCGTCGCCATCCTTGGCCAGTGCGAGAGGCATCACCACCACCCCCGGCCCCAGCGTCTCCGCGAACCGGATCCCCTCCTCCACCCCTACCGTCGGAATCACCTCATACCCAAACCCCGTGAGACCGGTGGAAAGCTCCTTCCGGCGAATGGATTCCGGATCGACGACCAGGACGGAGGGACGTGACATCGCTGTTTCTCTAATCCTTTTAGGATGAAAAACTTCGTTGGTGAACGGAACGGGGACAAGGATAAACCCGGAAGGGGCGCGGGACCAAAGGGGCGATTTTTGTCTGCCCCGTCCCGCCTGGGGTTTCAACCCAGGCGGCGAGGGGCGGGCTGGCCCCCCCTACCCCACCTGAAACTCCGCCAACACCGGCAGATGATCGCTCGCCACGCGGGCGACCTGGAGGCGGCAGGTGTGGACGGAGACGAGCCGCAGCGGCCCGCGGTGGTAGATACGGTCGAGACCGCCCTGCGGGGAGAACGAGGGGTAGGTGGGGATCACCCGGTACGGGCCCCGCTTGCGCTCCGTGGCGCAGGAGAAGCCCATGCCGTTCGTGAAGGCGGGCATCAGGAGCGAGCGCCAGTCGTTGAAGTCGCCGGCCACCAGGACCGGGGTGGAGTACGGCACCTTGCTCAGCTCGTCCGAATGCTTCAGGAGCTCGATCTGCCGGTTCCGCTCCCGCGCCGAGAGCCCCAGATGGAGATTGAACACCTCCAGGTGCCCGAGCTTGTCGCCGAGATCCAGCGTCGTGTGCTGGCAGCCGCGGCGGATCCAGCTCAGGTCGATCGACAGATCGATGTTCCGCTCGCGCAGGATCGGGAACCGGCTGAGCGTCGCGTTGCCGTACCGCCCCTTCTTCAGGCTGACATTGTGGCCCAGGGCGAAGCTCGGATAGGTGGCGGCCTCGGCCAGCTCCTTGGCGAGATTGAGCTCCCGCGACCGCGGCGCCCCCTCGTCCACCTCCTGCAGCATCACGATGTCCGGATCGTAGTGGCGCAGGATCGCCGCGATCCTCTCCGGACGGAACCGCCGATCGACCCCGATCGCGCGGTGGATGTTGTACGTCATCACCCGAAGCAACAATTCATCAGTCTCCACAACGGGCTCACGCCCAAATCAAGAGATATAGTACCCGCATGCCGCCAGTCTTCACCGTCGGCCACTCCACCCGCCCCATCGAAGACCTCCTGGCCCTCCTCTCCGAGCATGGCGTGCAAACCCTGGTCGACGTCCGGCGCTTCCCCGGCTCCCGGCGACACCCGCAGTACTCGCGCGACGCCCTGGCGGCCTCCCTCGCGGCGGCCGGCATCCAGTACGTCCATGAGCCCGGCCTCGGAGGGCGCCGCGCGGCCCGGCCCGACTCGCCGCACACCGCTTGGCGCGTCGATGCCTTCCGCGGCTACGCCGACTACATGGAGACGCCGGAGTTCCAGGCCGCCCTGGAACGGCTCATCCGGCGCGCCGAACAGGAGACGGTCGCGATCCTCTGCGCCGAGGCCGTACCCTGGCGCTGCCATCGCCGGCTGATCTCGGACGCCCTGGTTGCCCGGGGCGTTCAGGTCATGCATATATTGAGCCCGGGCCGTGCCAATCCCCACGAGCTCGATTCCAACGCTCGCCTCCTCCCCGGCGGCCGGCTCCTCTACGCCGGTCCGGAAGACCCCCAGGCCTCCCTCTTCGGGGATGCCCCCGAATCGTAAACCTCCGCCCCATTGCCGCCGGACCGGTCTTTGAATAGGATAGCGAAGCCCGAGCTGTTCCCAAGATCCGAACCCACCTAGAAGAGGAGATTTCCCATGAGCATCAGCGATTCCCTGCTTCCCGAGCTCGACATGGAGATGGCCAACACCCGGCGCGCCCTGGAGCGCGTCCCCATGGACAAGGCGGACTGGAAGCCGCACCCGAAGTCCATGGCCCTCGGCCGCCTCGCGGTCCACCTCGCCGAGCTCCCCGGCTGGACCCATACGACCATCCACCAGGACGAGCTCGACCTCGGCGGCGGCTACAACCCCTCCAAGGTGGAGACCACCCAGGATCTCCTGGCGCTCTTCGACAAGAACGTCGCCGCGGCCCGGGAGGCCCTCGCCGGCGCCAGCGACGAGGCCTGGCACAAGCCCTGGACTCTCCGCATGGGCGACCACAAGATCTTCACCCTGCCCAAGATCGCCGTCCACCGCGGCTTCACCATGAACCACATCATCCACCACCGCGGCCAGCTCACCGTCTACCTGCGGCTCAACGACGTGCCGGTGCCCAGCCTCTACGGCCCCTCGGCGGATGAGGGGGGCATGTAGGGCACAACCCTTCCCGGAGCGAGCTTCTTTGTAGGGGCGGCCCTATGTGGCCGCCCTGGGTTGGGGGGAAATTCCCTGCCGGACCAACCCCCGCCCAGGGAGTCGAGACGAGCGGTCTCCCCAAAAGGACAAGAGCTGCCCAAAAAAGACGGAGGGTCGTCCATATAGTACGAGGGGTCTCCCTATATGAACTTGGGGTCTCCCCAAAAAGACGGAGCTCCGTCCGAAAAGGGAGAGGGGTCTCCCCAAAAAGACGGAGGCTCGTCCATATAGTACGAGGGGTTTCCCTATATGAACCTGGGGTCTCCCAAAAACACGGAGGCTTTCCCCCAGGTGGCCGGAGCCGGGCCGGCTCGCCGGCGCCCCCGTCTTTTTTGCCGCGAGACCCACCCGAACGGCCCCGTTGCTCCCCGGCCGCCAGCGCCATTTCCATAGGCGCTGATACACTGGGTCCATCCGTTCCAGGAGGAGCCCTTGCCGGACGAGAAAGCCGCCTTCGATGTCTTCCTGAGCCACAACAGCAAGGACAAGCCGGCGGTCCGGCAGATCGCGGAGGCTTTGAAGGCGAAGAAACTCAACGTCTGGCTGGATGAAACCGAGCTCATCCCAGGCCGGCGTTGGATCGCCGCCTTGCAGCAGGCTCTCGAAGAGACGGCGACCGTTGCCGTCTGTATTGGCGAAAACGGGCTTGGTCCCTGGGAGCGGCCCGAAATCGAGGCAGCCCTGATGGAGTCTGTGGATAAAGGGCTTCCCGTCATCCCAGTCCTCCTGCCGAACGCACCGGCCGATGTCGAGCTCCCCCTTTTTCTACGGGCCTTTACATGGGTGGATCTTCGCGCCGGATTGACGGATTCAGGAGTCGACCGGCTGGAGTGGGGAATCCGGGGAAAGAAGACTGCCCAGACTCCAAGCGCTTCCCGGCTGCCTCCTCCGCGTCTCCACAACCTGCCCTTCTCCTCTCTCGGAGACCTCCTCAAAGGCCGCGATGAGGAGTTGCGCAAGCTCCAGGATGGAGCAGCCACGGCGATTACTCAAGCGGAGACGATCTATGGCCTTGGTGGGATTGGCAAGACCCGGTTGGCCGTC
>JAICSG010000438.1 GCA_025937035.1 Thermoanaerobaculia bacterium
CGCCTGGACGAGGAGCCGGTGAGCCGCGCCGTGCTGGCCGACATCACCTGCGACTCGGACGGCAAGATCGATCACTTCATCGACCGCCGCGACGTCAAGGACGTCCTGGAGCTGCACGACTTCCACCCCGGCCAACCCTACTATCTGGGGGTCTTCCTGGTGGGGGCCTATCAGGAGATTCTGGGCGACCTGCACAACCTGTTCGGCGACACCAACACCGTCCACGTCGCGCTCGACCCCGACGAGGATTACAAGATCGAGGGGGTGGTGAGCGGCGACACGGTGAGCGACGTGCTCCGCTACGTGCGCTACAACCGGGACGACCTGGTGGCGCGGGTGCGGCGGTCGGCCGAGACGGCGCTGCGGGCCAAGCGGATCACCCTGGAGGAGTCCCGCCTGCTCCTGCGCCGCTACGAGGAGGGGTTGTCGGGATACACTTACCTCGAGCAGGATTGATCCTGCCGAGAGGAGCCTTTTCATGAAAACGCAGGTAGCCGTCGTGGATCCCCTGATCGAGCGTCTGTGCGACGCCGTGCGGCTGGGCGAGGTGAGCGCGATCGCGGAGCAGATCAAGAACGACCTCGAGTCCTTCATCCCGGCCGAGGGGCTGATCCTGCCCGAGAGGTTCCACCGGGTGAAGCCGGATTCCTACGCCCGGCGCCTGCTTTACCAGGATTCTGAGCTCGGCTTCACCGCCCTGGTGATGACCTGGGGGCCGGGGCAGCGCACGGCTCTCCACGACCACTCGGGCATCTGGTGCGTCGAGGGGGTGCTGGAAGGGGAGATGGAGGTCATCCGCTACGAGCTGATGGAGGAGAAGGACGGCGTCTGCCGCTTCGAGAACCGCGGCTCCGTACACGCCACGGCCGGCACCGCCGGCGCCCTGATCCCCCCCTACGAGCACCACGTGCTGGCCAATTCCCTCTCCGACCGCTCCTCGCTCACCCTGCACGTCTACGGCGGCGAGATGACCCACTGCGACGTCTTCCAGCCCGAGGAGCCCGGTCTCTACCGGCGGTCCTCGCGGCAGCTCTCCTACGACGAATAGCCCGGATATGGCCCTGATCGAAACGCACCCCCGCCTGCGGGTCCGGCAGGAGTCTCCGCTCAACGCCGAGCCCGCCCCCGGCGACCTCATCGAATCGTTCCGCACCCCCAACGATCTGTTCTTCATCCGCAGCCACGGGAACATCCCCACGGTGGACGCCGGGACCTACCGCCTGACGATCGACGGCCTGGTGGAGAGCCCGCTCTCGCTGTCCCTGGCCGACCTCCGGCGCTTCCCGCGGATCACGGCCGGCGCCACCCTCCAGTGCGCGGGCAACCGCCGGCGCGAGCTGATCGAATTCGCGCCGATCCCCAACGAGCTCCCCTGGGGCTCCGAGGCGATCAGCAACGCCGAGTGGTCGGGAGTGCCCCTGCGCGAGGTGCTGGCCGCGGCGGGGCCGAAATCCGGCGCGCTCCACGTTGCCTTTCTCGGCCTCGACGAGACCGAGCGCCACGGCCACCGCTTCCAGTTCGGGGGATCAATTCCGCTGGAGAAGGCCACGCACCCGGAGGTGCTGCTGGCCGACACCATGAACGGCGAGCCGCTGCCGCCCGCCCACGGCGCTCCCGTCCGGGTGGTGATTCCGGGCTACATCGGCGCCCGCAGTGTCAAGTGGATCTCGCGGATCACCCTTCAGGAGGCCCCCTCGGACAACTACTTCCAGGCCAAGGCCTACCGGCTCTTCCCGGCCTCGACGGGCCCGGATGACGTCGATTGGGATTCCGGGCTGATGCTCGGCGAGGCGCCGGTCAATTCGGTGATCTGCTCGCCGGTCTCAGGGGACCGGCTGCCGGCCGGGCGGGTGACCGTGCGCGGCTGGGCGATGGCCGGCGGCGGCCGGGAGATCGCCCGGGTGGATGTCTCGGCGGACGGTGGGAAGACCTGGAAGACCGCGGAGCTGGGGGCCGGCGGGAGCGGCTGGACCTGGCGCTTCTGGCAGGCGCCGCTCGACCTCGCCCCGGGAGAGCAGGAGATCGTCTGCCGCGCCTTCGACAGCGCCGCTCAGACCCAGCCGGCTCACCCTTCCCAGGTGTGGAACTTCAAGGGGTACGCGAACAACGCGTGGCACCGGGTGAGAGTGGTCTGCGGGTAGGACGGAGCGGGCGGGTCGATCCCCCCGCCGCTCCGTCCCTCCCGGCTCCTACTCGTCGAACCAGGCCCGCCAGGGGCTGACGCCCTGGCGGCGCAGGACGCGGGCGCGCATCCGCTGCATCCGGCTCCAGCGCACCAGATTCGAGCCAAACTGTTTTTCCATCATGAAGCCGGCGACGGCGCCGACGGCCAACGTGGTGACGAACATCATCATCATCGCGTCCTACCTCGGTAAAAAAGACAAATTTTTCAGGACCAACGCCAACCCCCGCGGGGACTGCTTCGCAGGGGGCAGTGCAAGTCCTACCAATGCCCCTTTGGCTATTTTGTAGAACTAAGTCTAAACCGGGCTTCTTCCCCCGTCAACCCGGAAACGCCAAGTTTTTCGCGGATTTTCAGCGTTTTCAGAGGCGGCCTTACGTGGCCGATCTGCTTTTCCGGTCTTGCCGATCATCTTTCCAATCCTTCGGCATTCCTACAAAGCCCAGGTCTTATACGCAACAGACCCCCAAAACGTTTAGCGGCACGCCCCTTGCTGGTGCTCCCTCCGCCTCTTGGACGCAACCTGGAAGGAAATCCATGACCGAGACCGTTCAGCTTTCGACCCTCCGCCGCACCCTTCGCCATACGTTCGGCTTCCGCTCCCTGCGGGAGGGGCAGGAGGAGGTCATCCGCGCGATCCTCGCCGGCAAGGACACGCTGGCGATCATGCCCACCGGCGCCGGCAAGTCCCTCTGCTACCAGCTCCCCGGCGCCGAGCTGCCGGGCACCACGATCATCGTCTCCCCCCTGATCTCGCTGATGAAGGACCAGGTCGACAAGCTCCAGGAGCTGGGGGTCAACGCCGTCCAGGTCAACAGCACCCTGAGCCGCGGCGAGGAGACCGAGGTGCTGGAGGAGATCCAGAAGGAGCAGCGGGACTTCGTCTTCGTCACCCCCGAGCGGCTGGCCCAGCCGGAATTCCTGGAGATGCTGAAGAGCAACCTGATCGACATCTTCGTGATCGACGAGGCGCACTGCATCTCGCAGTGGGGGCACGACTTCCGGCCCTCCTACCTGCGCCTGCGGGCGGCCATCGAGGCGCTCGGCAATCCCCGGATCCTGGCCCTGACTGCCACCGCCACCCCCGACGTGGTGGACGACATCCGCCGCCAGCTCGGCCGCGAGACCATGGAGATCGTCGATATCGGGGTCTACCGCGAGAACCTGCGGCTGGAGGTGATCCCCGCGCCGCGCGAGGAGTCCAAGCGCGAGATCCTCCCCCGCCTGCTGGGCGAGACGGAGGGGACGGGGATCGTCTACGTCTCCACCATCAAGGATTGCGAGGAGGTCACCGAGCACCTCCAGAGCCTCGGCTTCGACGCCCTCCGCTACCACGGCCGGCTGGGGGCCCGCGAGCGCAAACGCACCCAGGACCGCTTCATGGCCGGCGAGGTCCGGGTGATCGTGGCCACCAACGCCTTCGGCATGGGGATCGACAAGGCGGACATCCGCTACGTCGTCCACTACAACCTGCCGGGATCGCTGGAGTCCTACTACCAGGAGGCCGGCCGGGCGGGGCGGGACGGCGAGCCGGCCCGCTGCGTCCTCCTCTACCAGCCGGAGGACAAGAACACCCAGATCTTCTTCCTCAACGGCCGCTACCCCAAGCGCGAGCACTTCCTGGAGGTCTACCGGGCCCTGGCGCGGCTGGGGGCGGACCAGCAGGAATTCGCCGCCGGCGAGATCCAGAAGCGGGCCGCGGGCGTCGCCAAGGCCAAGGTGAGCGTGGTGCTCGCCACCATGAAGGACCTGGAGATGATCGAGGAGCCCTCCCCTGGCGAGTACCGCCTCCTCCGCACCGGCCTCACCGCCGAGGAGCTGGACGGGATGGCCGACCGCTACGAGAAGCGGGCCGAGTCGGACCGCGACCGTCTGCGCCGCATGGTCCTCTACGCCCAGACCGCGCTCTGCCGCTGGAAGGCGATCATCGACTACTTCGGCGAGGAGACCGGCTGGGATCACTGCGGGCATTGCGACAACTGCGCGAAGCCCATCCGCGAGCTGGCCGCGCCGCCGCCGGCCGAGAAGCCGGTGCGCCCCCCGAACGGCGCCGCCGAGGTGCTCCCCCTCGCCTCGATCGTCGGCGACCCCGCCGCCCTCAAACCCGGCGACGTCGTGACCCTCCCCATCTTCGGAGCCGGCGAGGTCCGCGCCGCGGACGCTCACAGCGTGGTGATCGAGTTGGCGGGCGGAGAGGTGCGGGAGTTCCGACGGTAGGGCCCCTCACTCCCCAACCCCTCTCTCCCGGCCCTCCTCCCGCCCGGCCGGGGAGAGAGGGGCTCAAGAATCCTTCAAGCCACTGTAGAGACGCCCCGTGGGGCGTCTCCTGAGGTCTGAGGCGACGGCC
>JAICSG010000775.1 GCA_025937035.1 Thermoanaerobaculia bacterium
ATTGGGGCGCGCCCGCACGTCGTCGGTCAGGAAGGAGCCGGCGGAATTGACCCGCACGCCGTCCTTGACGTAGGTCTGATAGAAGCCGACCCCCTCCTGGCGGCGGCCGTTGAAATCCTCGTTGCGGGCGTGGCCCATGGCCTGGGCGGCCTCGATGAAGGCCCAGCCCGCCGGCGTGTGCTCGGGCAGGTCGCTCACCACCATGGGACCGTCGAAGCCGTGAAACTCGGGCTCGATCGACGTGCCGCGGTTGCTCTCCAGCTTCTTGAAGTAGGGCAGCACCTCCTCGTAGCGCCAGCTCCGGCTCTGCTCCGCCCACTCGTCGTAGTCCAGCCGGTTGCCCCGGATGCACATGCCGGCCATGAAGGTGCTGCAACCGCCCAATAGACGGCCGCGGGGACAGGGGATCCGCCGGTTGTCGAGCGACGGCACCGGCTCGGTGGTGTACTGCCAATCGACCCAACTGCCCTGCATGAATTGGAACAGATAGGGCTCGCGCAGGTCGGCCTGGAGGTCCGGCCCGACCTGGGTCGTGGGATCGGGGCCGGCGTCCAGCAGCAGGACCCGCAGGGACGGATCCTGGCTCAGCCGGTTGGCGAGCACGCAGCCCGCGGACCCGGCGCCCACGATCACGTAATCGTATGTCTCTGCCACGGCTCTCTCCCCTCGACGGCCGCCGGGCGGCTCACAGCTTCGGCGGCAGGCCGATGAGTTGCCCGGGCATCACCCGGAAGGTATCGATGGTGGTGGCGTCGAAGTCGACGACGGCGGAGCTGAAGAGATCGACGCCGGCCGGCACGTGGGTGGAGCCGAGGGACGACTTCAGCCCCTGCGCCCCGGCGAACCGCCCGGTGCCGTTGGTGATCCATTGCATGGTCGCCACCATGAAGAGATAGGAGCCGTCCGGGAGCTGCGTCAGGGTGGTCGTCGCCGGCCCCACCACGGTGATCGACGAGCCGTCGCCGAAGGTCCAGGTCCCCTTGGTGTTGGCGGCGGGCGCCAGGGCGGGGATGGGCCCGACCGGCACGTCGAACGGGCGCTCCGGCTGCGGCGGAATGTACAAGAGCTGCTGGGGGTCGGTGAACAGCGCCTGCCAGACCCCGGCCATGTAGCCGTCCGGCCGGCCGTAGGGGTCGAACATCTGCATCTGCAGGTTGATGAACTTCTTGTCCTGGCTGAAGCGCCCGCGGCCGTTGCAGTAGCGCATCAGCACCTGCTCGCGAGGGTCGGCCTGGGCGGGCGTGAAGTTGGCGAGGCTCTCCACCACGAATCCGGTTGAGCTCATGTCGTTCTCCATTCTTCTCTTGCCGCGGCTTCAGCATCGGCCGCCGGCCGGTCTCTCCGAGGCGCGCAGGATCCCTTCGTGCCAGCGCGCGATCTCCTGCCCCACCTCGACGGGATGCTCCTGCTGGTGGAAGTGCAGCCCGGAGCCGAGGAACGTGGTCTTCAGGTTCTTGTAATGCCGGCGCGCCCATTCGACGTCCCGCTCGGAATTGATCACTCCCGGATCCGCCCACAGGAAGAGCTTGGGCAGCTTCGTCCGCCGCAGCCACTCGGCGTACCGGCCGGTCGCCTCGGCCACGTCCGCCGGATCGTCGGCGATGGGGAGCTGGTTGACGAACTGCAGGATCACCTGCCGGGTCGACGGATCGAGGAAGGGCATGCGATAGCAATTCATCTCCTGCTCGGTGAAGGGCACGGTGGTGCTCGCCGGCATGACCTGGTCGATGAAGGCGTTTTCGTCGATGATCAGCTTGGGCCCCAGCTTGGGGTTGCGGAAGGCCCTGAACTGGGGGCGGATCTTCGCGGGGAAGTCGCTCCAGGTGGCGTAGGGCCTGAGCATGGCTTCCATGAACGCCAGGCCGCGGACGCTCTTCTCCCGGCGCATCGCGATGTAGAAGCCGATGATGCACCCCCAGTCGTGCAGGGCCATGGTGAAACGATCGAGGCCGAGGGCGTCGATGAATCCCTCGACGTAGGCGACGTGATCGAAGAAGGTGTACTGGATCGGCGGCTTGCCGGAGAGGCCCATGCCGATCAGGTCGGGCGCGATGCAGCGAGCCGTGGGCGCGACGTGCGGCAGCACCTGGCGCCAGAGGTAGGACCACACCGGGTCGCCGTGCAGAAACAGGACCGGCTCGCCGGCACCGGTGTCGATGTAGTGCATCCGCGAGCCGAGGACCTCGACGAATTTCGATTCACTGGGATTGGGCGTGACGGCGCAGGCCGCCGGCTCGGCATTGGACTGGCCGGCGGCCTGCGGATTAAAAGAGTACGTCCTCCCGAAAGCGCCTCCGGTGGTCCGTCCCTGGCCGTCGAGGCCGGTGACGAATTTGAAGGTGTCGAGGGTGGTGGCGTCGAAGGTCGAGGGACCCTGCGGCGAGAACAGGTTGGTGCCCGCCGCGACGTGGGTGGCGCCGAGCGACTGGGTGAGCCCCCTGGCGCCCGCGAACCGGCCGGTCCCCTGGGTGATGATCTGGGCCGTGATCACCAGGAAGAGGAAGGAGCCGTCGGAGAGCGGGATGAGGTGGCTGGCCGCCGGCCCCACGGAGCTGATCGCACTGCCGTCGGCGTGGGTCCACTTGGCGATGGTGTTGGCCGACACCGGCCAGCTCGGCACCGGCCCCACCGGCTCGGTCATCGTCCCGGTGGGCGGGGCGGGGCGGGCCAGGAGCTCCCCGGGGCTGCTGAACAGCGCCTGCCAGACCCCCTCGTGCAGGCCGTTCTCCGTGCCGTCCAGGTTGTAGATCTGGTTGTGGAGCGCGATGAAGCGCTTGTCATTGCTGAACGTGCCCGTGCCACGGGTGTAGGTGATCATCACCTCTTCTCCGGCCGAGCTGCGGGCGTTGAGGATCGCCGGTCC
>JAICSG010000217.1 GCA_025937035.1 Thermoanaerobaculia bacterium
GAACGGCGCCGGCAAGACGTCCTCGATCCGCATGATCATGAACATCACCGCCCCCGACTCCGGGGAGGTGAGGGTGTTCGGCCACCCCCGGACCCCCGAGGACCTGCGGCGGATCGGCTATCTCCCCGAGGAGCGCGGGCTCTACCGGAAGATGACCGTGATGGACCAGCTCGTCTTCCTGGGCGAGATCCGCGGCCTGCGGGGACCCAAGCTCGTGGCCGACATCCAGCAGTGGCTGGAGCGGGTCGAGCTCACCAAGTGGTCGAAATCCAAGATCGAGGAGCTGTCCAAGGGCATGCAGCAGAAGGTGCAGCTCATCGGCACCGTGCTCCATCAGCCCGACCTCCTCATCCTCGACGAGCCGTTCTCCGGCCTCGACCCGCTCAACCAGGAGCTGTTCCGCGACCTCCTGCTCGACTACCGGTCGCAGGGCAAGAGCGTCGTCCTCTCCACCCACGGCATGGAGCTGGCCGAGCGGATGTGCGATCACATCTGCCTGATCTCCCACGGCCGCGCCGTGCTCGACGGCGAGCTCAAGGCGATCAAGCGCCAGATCGGCGGGAACTCCTTCCGTCTGGTGGCCGACGGCGACCTCGAGCGTCTGAAGACGCTGCCCGAGGTGGAGCAGGCGACGGTCCAGGACAACGTCGTGAAGCTGATGCTGCGGCCCGAGGCCCAGGTGGGCGAGGCGCTGCGGCGGATGGTCGAATTCCTCAACGTCCACGAGCTCCGCTCCGAGGAGCCGGAGCTGGAGCAGATCTTCCTGAAGGCGGTGCGCGATGCGGCTTAACAACGTCGTCGTGGTGGCGAAGCGCGAGTACCTGCAACGGGCCAAGACCAAGGCCTTCTGGATCACCACCCTGATCCTCCCCCTGTTCGTGTCCGCGATCTCGATCGTGCCCAGCGTGCTGATGATGAATTCCAAGTCCACGCAACGGATCGTGGTGGTGGACGAGACCGGCAAGCTGGGCCCGGACCTGGTGAAGAGGCTGAATTCCCGGGCGGCCCAGCAGCCGAAGAAGGAGGAGTCGAAGGGGCTCAGGCAGCGCGACGACGAGGGGAGCATCAGCTTCCAGGCGACCGCCGAGCCTCCCGCCGCCGACCGCGCGGCCCAGCAGGCCGAGCTCAACCGGCGGGTGCTGGGCAAGGATCTCGACGCCTGGGTCTGGCTCGGCCCCGGGGTGTTCGCGGACAAGCCGGTCGAGTATCACGCCCGCAACGTCTCCAACATCCTGACCCAGGCGGCGTTGCGGGACGAGATCTCCGCGGCGGTGCGGCAGGTGCGCTTCCGCGAGGCGGGGATCGATCCGGCGCAGGTGGACGAGATGAGCCGGTCGGTGGAGCTGGACAAGCAGCGGGTCTCGGCCACCGGGAGCCGCGCCGAGAGTGGCCTCGGGGCCGCCGCCCTCGCCATGGTGCTGTTCTTCATCCTCTACATCGCGATCATCATGTGGGGTCAGCAGGTGATGCAGGGGGTGCTGGAGGAGAAGGGGTCGCGGGTGATCGAGGTGGTGATCTCGTCGGTGACCCCCTTCGAGCTGATGATGGGCAAGCTCATCGGCATCTGCCTGCTGGGGCTGACGCAGCTCGCCCTCTGGCTTGGCACCGTGCTGGTGGTGACCTCGCCCGGGATCGTCGCCTCTATGGCGTTCCTGCCGGCGGGGACCTCCCTCCCCACGCTGTCAGCCGCGACGCTGATCAACTTCGTGCTGCTCTTCATCCTTGGCTTTCTGGCCTACGCCACGCTCTACGCCGGGATCGGCGCCTCCTTCAACAACCTCCAGGAGGCCCAGCAGGCGGCCAGCCTGGCGATGGTGTTCGTGGTCATCCCGGTGATGGTGATGTACCCCGTGATTAACGATCCGAACTCCCGGATGGCCACCATCCTGTCGCTGATCCCCATGTTCACCCCGCTGCTGATGCCGCTGCGGATCGCGATCGAGATGCCCCCGGTCTGGCAACTCGCCCTCGCCTATGCCCTGACGATCGGCTTCGTGATCGGGATGATCTGGGTCTGCTCCCGGATCTACCGGGTCGGCATCCTGATGTACGGGAAGAAGCCGACGTTCGCGGAGATCTGGAAGTGGACGCGGTACGCGTGAGCCCCGCCTGAAGTTTGTAGGGGCGGCCCTGTGTGGCCGCCCCGCCCCCTACACGGGTTTGGCCTCGCCGTTCTCCTGCAGCACCGCCTTGAGCTGGGCCGGATCCACCGGCTTGGTCAGGTGGAGATCGAAGCCGGCCTCCTTGGAGCGGCGGCGGTCCTCGTCGCGGCCGTAGCCGGTGACGGCGATCAGCTTGGCGGAGCGGGTCTCGGGGTCCTTGCGCAGGGCGGTCGCCACCTCGTAGCCGGTCATGCCGGGGAGCCCGAGATCGCAGAGCACCACCTCGGGGTGGAATTCCCGGGCGGCCTGGACGCCGTCCACGCCGGAGGCGGCCAACTCGACCTCGTGGCCCGAGAGCTCCAGGAAGTCCCGCATGGTGGCGGCGGCGTCCGGGTTGTCCTCGACCACCAGGATCTTCCGCGTGGAAGGGTGCGCGGCGGCGTCCGGATGGGCCTCCTCCGGCGCGGCCTCCTGGGCCGTGGCGGAGACGAGCGGGAGGAGGATGGAGATCTCGGCCCCCTTGCCCACCCCCGCGCTGCTCGCCTTCACCTCGCCGCCGTGCAGGTCGATCAGCCCCTTGGTGACCGCGAGGCCCACGCCGAGCCCCCCCTGGGAGCGGTCGAGGCTGTGGTCCCCCTGGGTGAAGACCTCGAAGACGTAGGGGAGCTCTTCCGGCGGGATGCCGGCGCCGTCGTCGCGCACGCGCACCTCCGCCCGCCGGCCGGCCTGGGCCGCCCGCACGGAGACGTGGCCACCCCGCGGGGTGAACTTGGCGGCGTTGTCCATCAGGTTGGAGAGGGCCTGGGAGAGGCGCAGGCGGTCCCCCCGCACGGGCAGGGGCTCCGCCGGCAGGTCGAGCCGGAGGGCGATCCCCGCCTCCTTCAGCGACTCCCGGTAGCCCTCGACCGTCTCGCGCACCAGCTCGGTCAGGTCGAGCTCCTCGGTCTGCAGCTCGACCTGGCCGCGGGTGACGCGGGAGGCCTCGAGCAGGTCGTCGATCAGCATCGCCTGGTGGAGGACCTGGCGCTCGGCGGCGTCGATGGCCCGCCTCCAGGTCTCGTCCCCCTCGCCTTTCATGCGCAGGACCTGGAGGGCGTTGCTGATCGTGCCCAGCGGATTGCGCAGCTCGTGGGCGAGCATGGAGAGGAGCTCCTCCTTGGCGCGGTCGGCGCGGGCGAGGGCCGAGCGCTGCTGGGAGAGCCGCAGGGTGACCTCCTCCAGCTTGGCCTCGCTGAAGCGGGCGCGCTGGAGCTGGGCCATCATCCAGTCGATCCGTTCGGACACCGGCCGGTCGCCGAGCACCATGTCGGGGGGCTCATAGAAGGCGTTGGGGCAGATCTGGTCGCCCAGCACGGCGAGCGGATGGGTCTGGAGGGCGTCCTCGATCAGCTCCGGCGAGGAGCTGTCGCGGGAGTAGCGGCAGAGGGCGCAGGTGCGGCTGCCGGCGAGGAAGCGGTTGAGGTGCGCCTCGTACTCGATCAGCCGGTCGGCGCCCGGGGTGCCCTCGAGCACCCAGCCCATGTTCCAGGTGGCGCGCAGGCCCGAGAAGCCGTCGTCGAGCGCCTGCTGCTCGGCCTGGCGCAGGGAGTCCATCATCGCGCCGGGATCGAAGCGCCCGTCGGGGAGCCAGTTTTCGCGCTGGGTCACACAGACGAGAGCGCCGCGGTCGCATTCGCCCTGGACGTCCACGCCCGCCTCGTCCAGGGCATGCTCCAGCCGGCGCCCGCTGGTGCCGTGGCCGACGAAGAGGCAGCGCTCGCCCGCCGCGAGCCCCGCCTTGAGGAAGGGGACCAGCGCGGCCGTCTGCTCGGCGGCGCTGCGATAGACCAGACAAAGGTGGTCGCCCTGACGCAGGCGGGCGATCCGCCTCTCGAGCTCAACCGTCACGAGAAGTCCTCCCGACTCTTCATTTCAACAGCCGCTACGATGCGGCTGCTGAAGGGCCGGCTGCAAGAAGCGTGCGCGGGTCCTGAAAAGAAAGGAAGGGCTTCAGGAGGCACGGGAAAAGACGGTACGGCGAGCGGCCCGGGAGGACCGCTCCGCCTCAGCTCGGCTCTTCGTCCGGCTCGGGCTCGCTCACGACGGGTGAGATCATGCCGTGAAGATAGCGAACCAGCTTGTGGAACCCCTCGAGCATCTCGCTCAGGGCCTGCTCCTCCAGCGCCGGAAGCTGGCGCTTGAGGCCGAGGACCCGGTAGACGCTGCCGCCGGAGTCGCCGCCGCCCTCCTGGCCGGAGCCCGAGGAGTATCCTTGCCAGGGGTCCCGTCCGCCCGGCGTCCGGCGGATCGCCTCCGGACGCTCGTTGACGATCTGGAGGGCGTTGTGAAGGTCGTTGAGGTCGCATTCGAGCGCGGCCAGGATCTTTTCCAGCGTGTCGAGCGACGGTTTCTGCTTGCCGGTCTCATAGGCCGAGAGCATGGCTTTGGTGATTCCGGCGGCGTCGGCGACCTGGTACTGCCTCTTACCCTGCCGGTCGCGGAGCCAGCGTAAGGCCCTTCCAAGTCCGTTGAAGATTGACATGGGCGGAAATGTACCTTCTCCAGAGCCGTGTGGCAAGCGCAAACTTATGTGGATCAATGACTTGGCCGCAAAAAAAGATTCCTTCCGGGCGTACCAATGTTCTGGCTTGTCGTGTTCTCGGATTGAAGAAGGGTGTTGGTTGAGGCAAAATATCCTCTATACTCACTTCACTGTGGCTTCTTGAGGTTCTCGCTTTACGTGCGCAAAATGACCGTAAATCCGGGTGGAGGGACCTGGAAAGCATGCCGGAAAATCATCCCGATCCGCGGCTTCTCGAACGTTTCATGCGGAATGAGGCCGCCCCGGAGGAGCGCCGCTGGATCGTGCGCCACCTCCTGGCCGGCTGCACGCGGTGCGGCGCCATCACCCGCCGGCTCTGGGAGCTGGGCGAGCCCGGGCCGGGGGTGGCCGCGGAGCGCCGGCCGGAGCGCCGGAGAGACCGGGAGGCGGGGGAGCCGGCGGCGGTGGCCTCCTCGCTCTACCGGCTGGCCCTGCTGCTGGCCGACCGCGGGCGGGGGGAGGCGGCCCTCCAGGCGCTCCAGAAGGCGCGGCGCCTGTACGAGAGGCTGGGGGACGGGCCCCACCTCGCGCGCCTGAGCCACCTGGAGGGGAAGATCGCCGAGGCTTCCGGATCTCCGGCCGAGGCGGAAGCCGCCTTCCTCGAGGCCCGCCGCGGATTCCTCGCCGAGGGGCTGGGCGCCGAGGGGGCGACCGTGCTGCTCGACCTCGCGGTCCTCTATGCCCGGGAGGGGCGCGCCGCCGAGATCCTGCCGTTCGCCCAGGACATGCTCCCCATCTTCCAGACGCGGGATCTCCGCAAAGGGGTCGCCGCGGCGCTGGTGTGCTTCCGCGAGCTGGTCGAGTCCGGCCAAGCCGACGTGGGGCTGCTCGCGGAGATGGCCCGGTACGTGGGGCCGCGGCCGGAGGAGGTGGGGTGGTAAGGGCGGCTGTGCCCAGAGCGTCCGCGGCCTCACCGCCCGGGATTGAAATCCCGGGCGGCTGTGGAACAAGCACAGCGCCCCCGCTGTTATGCTCCTCTCGGTGAGCGAAGCGGCGTACTCCTCTTCTTCCATCCTCTCCCAGGCAACCGCGCAGGCGCTGGAATTTCCCAGCCTCCTGGCGGTGGTCGCGCGCTTCGCGGCGAGCGATCTGGGACGGGAGCGCGTCCTCGGGCTGGTCCCCTTCGAGGAGGAGGGCCCCTTAAGGGCGCGGCGGACCCTGTTCGAGGAGGCCTCGCGGCTGGTGGGCGAGCGGGCCCTGGTGCCCGACTTCGACGTCCCGCTCGGCGATCTGCTCAACCGCATCCATACCGGCCGGCCGCCCGTCGAGGGGGCCGATCTGGTGCGGCTGGCGGACCTCGGGAAGGCGACCCGGACGGCGGCGGCGCGCATCCGCGAGGCGGTCCCCCCCTGCCCGGCGCTCGACGCCCTGGCCCGCGGGCTGCCGGACGTCGATCCCCTGCTCAAGAAGATCGAGCGCACCCTCGACCGCCGCGGCGAGGTGCGGGAGGACGCGAGCCCCCGCCTGGCCGCCCTGCGCCGGCAGATCCGCACCGTCCGCGAGCAGATCTACCGGGATCTCGGTGATTTCGTCTCCGGCCACAAGGACGAGCTGTCGGAGGAGACGATCCCCATGCGCGGCGGGCGCCTCGTGGTGATGCTCCAGTCCGGCGCCCGCGGCCGCAGCGGCGGCCTGGTCCACGGCCGCTCCTCTACCGGCCGCAGCTTCTACTTCGAGCCCCTCCAGGTGGTGGAGTCGAACAACAACCTCCAGCAGTCGGTGGAGGATGAGGAGGCCGAGCGCCGCCGCATCCTCATGGAGCTGCTGGAGGACGCCCGGGCCGCCCTCCCCGCCCTGCGCGAGCATTCGCGCTTCTTGAGCGAGCTCGACCTCCTCCAGGCGTCCGTCCGCTTCGGCGACCGCTGCGGCGGCGGCCTGCCCGAAATCGGCGCCCGGCACGGCCTGCGGCTCCTGGCGGCCCGCCATCCGCTGCTCGATCCCTGCCTGGCCGAGATCCGCGAGGAGGCGCTGGGGCAGGCCGGGCACGAGGGGGACATCATCCCCCTGGAGGTCGAATTCCGGTCCGGCCGGCGGATCCTGGTCATCACCGGTCCCAACGCGGGCGGCAAGACCGTCTCGCTTAAGACCACCGGTATCCTCGCCCTCATGGCCCAGTGTGGTC
>JAICSG010000321.1 GCA_025937035.1 Thermoanaerobaculia bacterium
CCGCCGGCACCTCGAGCTCGATCCCCGAGAGCACCGGCACCCCCTCGCGGTAGGCGAAGCTCAGGTCGCGGAAGCTCACCTCCCCCTGGATCGCGCCGGGATCGACCAGCGGCTCCTCGTCGCGGATGGCCGGCGTGGTATCCAGGATGTTGCGGATGCGGGCGAGCGAGGCGGTGCCGCGCTGGGTCAGGTTCACCACCCAGCCAATGGCGATCATCGGCCAGATCAGCCGGCCGAGGTAGAGCTGGAAGGTGATGAGCTCGCCGAGCGAGATCCGGTTGCGGATCACCAGCACGCCGCCGTACCAGAGCACCGCCGCGAAGCCGATGCCCACCAGCCCCTGGAGCAGCGGCTGGAACGCCGTCGAGAGGACGGCCAGCCGGCGGTTGCCTTCCAGATAGAGCTCGTTGACCTGGTCGAACTCGGCCTCCTCGCGCTCCTCCCGGGCGTAGGCCCGCACCACCCGCACCCCGGCGAGGTTCTCCTGCACCTTGGTGGTGACGTCGGAGAACTTCCCCTGCACCCTGGTGAACAGGGCGTGGATCCGGCGGCCGACGATCGTCGTCGAGAGCACCACCAGGGGCATTGGCGCCAGCGCGATCAGCATCAGGGGGGCGCTGATCCGGACCATGAAGAACAGCGACCCGAGGGCCACGAACACGGTATTGACCATGTACATGATGGCCGGGCCGCAGAGCATCCGCACCGCCTGGAGGTCGTTGGTGGCCCGGGCCATCAGGTCGCCCGTGGGGTACTGGTGGTAGAACGCGGGAGCCTGAGTCTCCAGGGCGCTGAAGTACTTGTTGCGGAGGTCGTACTCGATGTCCCGGCTCATCCCCACCAGGATCATTCGCTGGAGGTAGCTGAAGATCCCCGAGACGAGGGAGAAGCCGACGATCAGGCCGGCGTAGCCCAGCAGGCCCAGGCGGGAGCCGCCGTGGCGGATGGCGTCGATGGCGTTGCCGATCAGCTTCGGGCTCGCCAGCCCCAGCAGCGCCGAGACGAAGACGGTGAGGAGCCCCCAGGCCAGCTTGCGGCGGTGGGGGCGGAGATAAGGCCAGAGGTATTTCAGTCGGCTGAGCAAGGTTCGGGCTCCCGGGCCGGAAGGATACCACCCCCGGGAGCCCCCGGTCAGGCCCTACCAGCGGCGGCCGTGGTACCGCCAGTACCCGCCGTAGTAGTAGGGGTGGTGATAGCGGTACACCACTCGGGGCGCCACCCAGACCGCGTGCGGATGGGGCGGGACGACCCAGGTGCCCCCGACCCAGGCGTAGTGCCGGCGGTACGGCTCCCAGCGCCAGTAGCCCGGCACCCAGACGTAGCGCGGCCCCGGGCTGACGATCACCCGCTCGTGGCGGATCGGCGGCAGCGGAGCATAGACCCGAACGCCCACCCGGGTGTACGCGGAGGCGGCGGGAGCGAAGGCGAGGACGGAGACCAGGACCGTCAGCAGGACGGCCAGTGAGGTAGCTCTTTTCGCGTTCATGATGTTCATTTCCTCCTGCCCCCTGGAACCCGTGCGGGGGCTACTTCCTACGGGGGATATCAAAAGCCGGGCCAGGGCCTTTCCCCAGTGGAGAGCGGGAGAAAACGTCCTCTGGAAAGGACGGTTTTGTTCTCATACCTGCGCTTCGAAGGCCGCGATGTCTTCGTAATACCGCCGGGCGATCGGGATCTGCGCGGGATTGGTGAAAATCTCGGCCTGGGGGTGCTCGATGAGGCGGGCGATGGCCGCCGCGACCTCCTCCGCGGTCTGGGGGGCCGCCGCGCTCGCCGGCGGCCGGTAGGCTGAGCCGGAGGCGGAGGACGACCCCAGGGCATTGCGGGCGAACTCGGTGGTGACCACGCCGGGCATCACCAGCGAGACCTGGATGCCGGGGTGCTCCGCCTTCAGGTCCACCCGGAGATTGGCCGTGAGGGCGTTGAGCGCCGCCTTGGCCGCGTTGTAGGCCGAGCGGATGGGGACCAGCGGCACGCGGCCCAGGAAGGAGGAGACGTTGATCAGGTGGCCGCTCCCCCGCTGCTGGAAGTGGGGTACCACCGCCTGCATGCCGTAGAGGGCCGATTTGACGTTGACCGTCATCATCTCGTCGAAGTCGGCGTCGGTGAGCTCCATCACCCGCTTGCTGATCCCCCGGCCGGCGTTGTTGATCCAGACGTCGATCCGCCCGTGGGCCTCCAGGGCCCGGTCGCGCAGCCGCTCGACCTCCTCGCGTCGGGTGACGTCGGTGGGGACGGCGATCGCGCCCTCTCCGGACTCCCGCGCCACCTCTTCGAGCTCCTGCTGACGCCGGGCGGCGAGCACCAACTGGTGGCCGGCCTTCCCGAGCTCCCGGGCGAGCGCCGCGCCGATGCCGCCGCTCGCTCCCGTGATCACGATGACTTTCCGCATGACGACCTCCCTTCGATCAATCCTCATCGACCCAGGTCGCGGCCAGCACGGCCCTCGCCCCCAGAGGGTGCAGCGGGGCCTCGCGGCCGTCCACCTCCAGAATGCCTTCGAGGCGGAGGATGGGGCGCCCCTCGATCTCGTACTTGGCCTCGTAGTTGGTGCGCGGCCCCTCGTCCCAGGGGCGGTCGCGGCGCTCGAAGCGGAGGCCGGGGTAGCCGGCGAGGATCTCTATCACCCGCTCTCCATAATCGAGGAAGTCGGTGGCGAAGGAGAAGCGCCCGCCCCGGCGCAGGAGCCGGAGGACGAGGTCGACCGTCTGGGGATCAAAGAGGCGCCGCTTGTGGTGGCGGCTCTTCGGCCAGGGGTCGGGGAAGTAGACGTGGAGCGCCGAGGCGAACCCCGCGGGCAGCACCGCCGAGGCCAGGTAGAGGGCGTCGCCGCGGATCGCCAGCCAGTTGGGAGGGGCTTGGCTGCGGGCGCGTTCCACGAAGATGCCGTGGTACTCCCCCGCCACCTCGATGCCGAGGAAGCGGCGGTCCCCCTCCTCCCGGCAGCGGCGCAGGAGGTAGCGCCCCTTGCCGAAGCCGATCTCGACCTCCCACTCCCCCGGGCCCGCCACCAGCTCGCCGAGGGGGAGCGGGGCGGGGACGGCGGCGAGGGTCGAGTCTCCAGCGGCGGTCGAGAAGGTCGAGGGCTGGATCACAGAAGGTCCCCGCGTCCGCGGGCGGTCAGCTCGTTGACAATCTTCCGGACCTCCTGGGAGCGCGACTTGGGCATCACCAGTACAGCGTCCCCCGTGCGCACCACCACCAGATCCTCGACCCCCAGGACGGCGATGGTCCCCTTATCGGCGAACAGGAGGTTGCCCCGGGCATCGACCGCCAGGGTGTCCCCCCGGCCGGTGTTCCCCTGCCCGTCCCTGGGGAGGACCTCGTCGAGCGCCTCCCAGGAGCCGAGGTCGCTCCAGCCGCAGTCGAGCGGGACGGTGGCGATGCCGTCGAGCTTCTCCATGATCGCGTAGTCGATCGAGTCGGAGGGGAGGCGGCGGTAGAGCTCGCGCAGTCGGCCGGGGGAGGCGGCGATCTCCTCCAAGCCCCGCGCCAGCTCCGGTTGGAGCTGGGCCACGATGTCGAGCAGCGTGGTGCCCCGGAAGAGGAAGATGCCGGCGTTCCAGAGATAGTTGCCCGAGCGCACGAAGCGCTCCGCGTTCTCCACCGAGGGCTTCTCGACGAAGCGCCGCACCCGCCGGACCCCGTCCTCCCCGTTGTCCCCGGAAGCCGGCTCCAGCTCCAGATAGCCGTAGCCGGTCTCGGCCCAGCGCGGCACCACCCCGAGGGTCATCACCCGGTCCTCCCGCTCGACCACCCGCGCCGCGCGCTCCAGGGCGTCGCGAAAGGCGGCGGGATCCCCCATCCGGTGGTCGGCCGGGAGCACGGCCACCACGTCGCGGCGGGCCTCCTCCGGCATCGAGCGCACGGCCCAGGCGATGGCCGGCGCGGTGTTGCGCCCCTCGGGCTCGCTCAGGATCTGCTCCGGCGGCACCTCCGGCAGGTCCCGGCGGACCGCGTCCGCCAGCGCCTCCGTGGTGCAGATCCAGACCGACTCGGGACCGATCCGCGGCGCCAGCCGTTCCAGGGTGTCGCGCAGCAGCGTGCGCTCCCCTTCCAGGGCGAGGAGCTGCTTCGGACGCGACTTGCGCGACAGGGGCCAGAAGCGCGTGCCGCTCCCTCCGGCCAGGATCAGCGCCCGCACGCGGCCCCCTTTCTGCATGCATTCGTGGTTCCGTTCATGGCCGCGGGAGTATACCCGGCCGTCCTGCCGCCGCGCTCAGGTCCTGTCCCGGTCTTTCGTTTTGACAGCACTATGGCGAAGACCACCCGTCTTTCGTTGCCGCCCATGAAACCTTTTCATCTGGAGGAATGAGTAGAGATGCTTAAAAAGAGAATCGTGGTGACCACGATCGCCCTCGGCTTCTGCCTGCCGGCCCTGTCCTCGGCCGCCCCGCTGAGCTGGGTGCCGCGGACGGATCTCCTCCCGAGTCTTTCGCGACTGTGGGATCTCCTTCCCGGGACGCACCATGGCGCGGCTGCGCACCCGGCGCGCGATCAGCGGAAGAATGGCCCCGGCATGGACCCGGAAGGGGTGACGGTCACCAGCCCGGCGCCGGGTGGCCAGACGACCGATCCCACGGCCACCGGATCCTAAGCCAGAAGGGGGCGGCGGGGTCCGCCCCTACTCTTCGCCCAGCTCCATCCCCATGATGTGGAAGCCGGAATCGACGTAGACGGTCTCGCCGGTGATGCCGCTGGCGAGCGGCGAGAGGAGGAAGAGGCCGAGGTTGCCCACCTCCTCGTGCGTCACGTTGCGGCCGAGCGGCGCGATGCCGCCCACCTTGTTGAACATCTTCATGAAGCCGGGAATGGAGCGGGCGGCCACGGTGCGCACCGGGCCGGCCGAGACGGCGTTGACCCGCACCCCCTTCTTGCCCAGCTCGTAGGCGAGATAGCGGACGCTCGCCTCCAGGGCGCTCTTGGCGATGCCCATCACGTTGTACTTGGGGACGACCTTCTCGGCCGCGTAATAGGTGAGGGTGACCAGCGATCCCCCCTCGTTGAGGAGGGGCTCGGCCTCGCGGGCGACGGCGACCAGGGAGTAGGCGGAGATCTCCAGCGCCGTCCGCCAGTCGTCGCGGGTGGTCTCGATGTAGCGCCCGTCCATGGCCGCCCGGGGGGCGAAGGCGATGGAATGGACGACGAAGTCGAGGCTCCCCCAGGCCTCCCGGAGGCCCGCGAAGGTGGCCTTGAGCTCACCTTCGTTGGTGACGTCGCATTGGGAGAGGCGGGTCCCCGGCCAGTCGCGGGTGAGCTTCTCGAGATCCTCCCTGAGGCGCTCCCCCTGATAGCTGAACGCGAGCTCCGCGCCCGCCGCGTGCAGCCGCTCGGCGATCGCCCACCCGAGGCTCCGCGAGTTCGAGACCCCCATCACCACTCCACGCTTACCCTGCAGGTCGATTTCGATCATGGGGGCGTATCTTATCCG
>JAICSG010000238.1 GCA_025937035.1 Thermoanaerobaculia bacterium
CGACCTCGACCCGGCGGCCCCCTTCCATGGGCGGGACAACAGCGTCCTGAACGATCTTTCTCCCCGGCTCTTCGCCGGCCGGCTGGCGGCGATCCGCCAGAAGCCGCACTTCGATCTGGCCCTGGTGAACGTGGTCCCCGAGCAGATCCTCCCCGAGATACCGGACCTCGTCCGCCTCCTGAACCCCGGAGGCGAGGCGATCCTCTCGGGCATCCTTCAAGAGAGAGGACGCCAGGTGCTCGACCGCATGCGGGGCCTGGGCTTCGTCGAGAAGGACCGGCGGGAGGCGGGGGACTGGGTGGCGTTCCGGGTGGGATAGGATTTCGCCCCATGATCACCCTCCTCATCGACCCCGCCGGCTTCGACCACCCGGACACCCGCGTCGAGGGGGAGGCCTACCAGCACCTCTTCCGGGCGCGGCGGGTGGCGGTGGGGGAGGAGATGCGGGTGGTGGACGGCCTCGGACGGGCGCGGTGGGGGACGGTGGAGCGGGTCGACCGCACGTCGGCCACGGTGGTCCTGGGGGAGCCGGCGCCGGACCATGAGCCGGCGCTCCGGCTGGAGGTGATCGTCCCCACCTGCCGGCCGGAAAGGGCCTCCTGGCTGGTCGAGAAGGGGACCGAGGTGGGGGTGTTCGCCTTCCGCTTCGCCAACATGGCGCGGGCGCCGCGCGAGCTGGGGGCGATCACCTTCGACCGCCTGCGCCGGGTGGCGGCGGCGGCCGTGGAGCAGTGCCACCGATCGCGGCTCCCCGAGATCACCGGCCCCCACGCCTGGAGCGAGGTGGTCGGGCTGGCCGGCCCGGAGAGCCGCTGGTTCCTCGACACCGAGGCTCCGGACCCCGGAGGTTGGGGAGCGCCGGCCGGCCCGTCCGGCGCCCTCCTCATCGGCCCCGAGGGGGGGCTCGATCCGGCCGAGCGCCGCCAGCTCCTCACCGCCGGCTGGCGTCCGGTGGGACTGGGTGAGCGGACCCTCCGCCTGGAGACCGCCGCCGTCGTCGGAGCCGCCTTTCTCCTGCTTCCGGAGTCCGGAATCCAAAATCCAAAATCCAAAATCCAAAATTGACCCGCCCGCCCCCTTCGGGCTAGCATCTTGGTTCCGTCGTGTAGACGCTAAAGGAGGTCCCCCGTGTCGAGTCCCTTTGCCGGTGTCCGCTGGATCTGGAAGAACGGCCAGCTCATCGACTTCAAGGACGCCAACGTCCACGTGTTGAGCCACGCGCTCCATTACGGCTCCGGCGTCTTCGAGGGAATCCGCTGCTACAACACCAAGCAGGGCTCGGGGGTGTTCCGCCTCCCGGAGCACGTCCGCCGGCTGGAGAATTCGGCCAAGGTCTACCGCATGAAGCTCAACTTCTCCACCGAGGAGCTGATCGACGCGATCTGCGAGACCATCCGCGCCAACGAGCTGAAGGCCTGCTACATCCGTCCCATCGTCTTCCGCGGCTTCGGCGACCGCATCGGGGTCAATCCGCTGGACAACCCGGTCGAGGCATTCATCGCCTGCTGGCCCTGGGGGAAGTACCTGGGCGAGGAGGCCGAGAAGGGTGTCGACGTCTGCGTCTCCTCCTGGCGGCGCATCGCGGCCGACTCGATGCCGGCGGTCGCCAAGGCGACCGGCAACTACCTGAACGGCCAGCTCATCAAGATCGAGGCGGTCACCAACGGCTACGCCGAGGGGATCGCGCTCGACGCCCGCGGCTTCATCAGCGAGGGGTCGGGCGAGAACCTCTTCATGGTGCAGGACGGCGTGCTGCTGACGCCGCCGCTCGCCGCCTCGGTGCTGCAGGGGATCACCCGCGACTCGGTGATCCGGCTCGCACGCGACCTCGGCATTCCGGTGCGCGAGGAGCAGATCCCGCGCGGCCAGCTCTATACCTGCGAGGAGCTGTTCATGACCGGCACCGCGGCCGAGATCACGCCCATCCGTTCGGTGGACAAGAATCCGGTGGGTAACGGCTGCCCGGGGGAGATCACCAAGCGGCTCATGACCGAGCTCCACGGGATCTTCACCGGCGAGATCGCGGACCGCCACGGCTGGCTGTACCCGGTCTACTCGGGTGTCCAGGCGGCGGCCGCCGCCGCGTCCCAGACCGCTTGACGTCCGGCCCATTTGCCGGAGGAGGCTCCTGACGTGAACATTAACGACCTGCTGAAGATCGCGGTGGAGCGCAAGGCGTCCGACCTCCACCTCAAGGTCGGGAGCCACCCGGTGATCCGGGTCGACGGCGACCTTCTCCCCCTGGGCGAGCTCAAGCGCCTGATGCAGGAGGACACCATCGCGATGGCGTTCTCCATGATGAACGCCCGCCAGAAGCAGCGTTTCAAGGAGGAGCTGGAGCTCGACATCGCCTACTCGGTGCCCGGGCTCGGCCGCTTCCGCTGCAACGTCTTCCAGCAGCGCGGCGCGGTGGGGCTGGTGCTGCGCGTCATCCCGGCGCGCATCCAGAGCATCCGCGAGCTGATGCTGCCGCCGGTGCTGGAGCGCATCTGCGAGGAGCGGCGCGGCCTGATCCTCTGCACCGGCACCACCGGCTCGGGCAAGTCGACCAGCCTGGCGGCGATGCTCGACTACATCAACTCGACCCGCACCGAGCACATGATCACGATCGAGGATCCCATCGAGTTCCTCCATCGCGACAAGAAGTCGATCGTCAACCAGCGCGAGATCGACGTCGACACCCACTCCTTCGCGGGCGCCCTGCGCGCCGCCCTCCGCCAGGACCCCGACGTCCTGCTGGTGGGCGAGATGCGCGACTACGAGACGATCGAGACCGCCCTGCTGGCCGCCGAGACCGGCCACCTCGTCTTCTCGACCCTGCACACCCTGGACGCCACGGAAACGGTCAATCGCATCATCTCCGTCTTCCCGCCGCACCACCAGAAGCAGATCCGCATCCAGCTCTCCCAGGTGCTGAAGTCGGTGATCTCGCTGCGCCTGGTGCCGCGCGCCGACGGCATGGGCCGCGTGCCCGCCGCCGAGGTGCTGATCTCGACCGCCTACATCCGCGAGTGCATCGAGAACAAGGAGAAGACGAAGTACATCCGCGAGCAGATCGCCCTCGGCACCAGCCAGTACGGGATGCAGACGTTCGACCAGTCGCTCTTCCAGCTCTACAAGAGCGGCCTGATCACGCTCGACGAGGCGCTCAAGCGCGCCACCAACCCGGACGAGTTCCGGCTCAAGATCCAGGGCGTGCAGTTCACCGCCGACATCTCGCGCGACCAGATGGAGGAGTCGATCCAGATCCCGGGCGAGAGCGACTTCCTGGGCGGCGGCGACCTGTCGTTCGAGATCGAGCAGAACTGAGGGGAGTCTCGCTGCAAGAAGAGCAGCATTTCGGGCGGAATGCTGTATAGTCTTCAACATGGCGGACAAATATACGGAGGAGGCGCTCCGGCTGGCCGGGATGCTCAAGACCCTGGCCAAGTCGAAGCGCCGTTCGATCCGGTCCATTGAGCAGCAGATGGGGGTGGGGACCTCGATCTTCCACAAGGTCCTCAAGGGGGACGTGACCCTGCACGTCCGGCACGTGCTGATGATCGCCGACGCCCTGGAGATCGACTGGGCGGAATTCTTCCACATTGCCTATCCGCGGGCCAGCGCGGCGTCGGCCGGGAGCGCCGGCTCTCTGCTCGGCGATCTCGACCGCGCCCTGGGGGAGGAGCCGGCCGGGGAGGAGATCCCCGATGCCGAATTCGAGGCGAAGGTGAAGCGGGTGCTGGCCCATCTCGGGCTGCTCCCCCAAGAGGAAGAAGAGCCCGAGATCGAGGCGGCGCGGATCCGGTCCGCCTAACCTCGCAGGTAGGAGAGGGCGCGAGCGGCTTCCTGAAGGATGCCGAAATGCCGCAACGTGTCGTAGCTTTCCCGGGCGACCTCCCGGATCTGCCGGAATCTCCCCTGCTGGAGCAGGATGGGGATCAGGTCGAGCCCAACGAGCGCGGCGTCGGATCTCCGTCCCAGATCCAGAAGCTCGTTCCGCACCTGCAACAACACCCGTTCGGCGCTCGCCGCCTTGCCGACCCCCTGAAGGATGTTCCCTTCCAGCCAGCGGAGCTTGCCGAGAGCGATCGGGGCGTCGGCGAACGCCTGCCGTAAGCCGCTCTTCAGCAGCAGCTCGCCCGCCTCCCGATAGCTCCCCGAACGCGCCATCAGGTTGATCAGACCCTGCTGGCCGATCATGACGAGCCGCGGGTCGAGGTCCGGGTCCAGCAGGGCGATGCCCTTTCTGAACAGGGGAATCCCCTGGTGATATCTCCCAGCCTCCTCCATCGCCACACCCCTGGCGAGCAGGGTCCTGCCCGCGAGCTGGCGCTCCCCCAGCCTGAGATAGATCCGGTAAACCCGGTCGAGCAGCTCACGAGCCTCGATGAATCGTGCTTGTGAGCTCCTCAGGGAGGCTTCGATCTCGGCCAGGCGGGCGAGGATGCGGAGATCGCCGCTGCCTCTGGCGCGCATCTCGCGGGCGCGCGCCAGCGCCCCTTCCGCTTCAGAGATCTCGGCGCTCACCTTGTAGGCATTCGCCAGGGAGGCCCAGGCCTGGGTCCTCAGGTCGAAGAGGGAAGGCCCGGGCTCGTCCAGCCGCAGGCTCTCGGCCGCTTGCACGGCATTGTAGGCGAGCCATCGCATCGCCCCCGGATCCTGGAACCGGAGCTCCCAGCTCCGCTTCAGGAGGGCTTCGATCATCGGCCTGCCCTGGAGACCCTGGATCTGCCGGACCGTGAGACCGTCGTAGCCCCCGGGGCTCTCGCGCAGGAGCTCGAGGCTGCGTGCGAGCTTCCTTTCCTCCGTCCGCCATCGGGCCTCCTGCCGCAGAGCGGCCGAAACCGCGCGTTCGTGGAGGGAATCCCGGCCGGGGCTCCGGCGCCGGCCCTCTCCGGCCCGGTCGAGCAGCCAGCCGGGGGCCGCCTCGACGAGCCGGCGGCTGCAAACACCACAGCCGGCCAGGATGTGCCGGGCAACCTTCTGCTCGTCGGGGGGATCGAGACGGGAGGCGAGAAACCTCCCGATCTCGTCCTCGCTCGGATGGCTCAATGCTCTGGCACCTCGCGCACCTCACCAGAATCAAACTTTGTGATTATAACATATTCCAGGCCCGCCGGTTTTCTGAATGCTCCATAGATTAAGATCTACGTGCAATGGAAGGATAAGTTTTGTAGATCAAAGGGCATCGCCCAGGCTCGTCCCGGGGATTGATTTCGGGCCCGTATGATGAATATAGTGCATCATGACATTTTCTCCCGGCCCCCCAAACCAACCTGTGGGCGCCCCTGGCACGACCGGAGATCTCCCCGGCTCGACCGTCGACTGGCTCTACCAAAGCCCCCGTCTCGGCGTCGCCCTCTGGGACTGCGCCGCCGGCCAGCGGGGCCTGTCCGAGGAGCGCCGTCCGTTCTGGCACGTCGTCAGCTTCGTACACTCGGGCGCCTTCGTCCTTCACGCCAAGGGCCAGCCCACGGTGATGGACGCCACCTCTGTCCTATTGCACAATCCCGGAGATTCCTTTCGCTCCGAGCACCCCTTCGGCCACCGCGATCGCGGGAGCTTCATCGGCCTCCACCAGGAGGCTCTGCTCGAGCTGTTGGCCGAGCACGATCCGGAGGCGTTGACGCGTCCGCGGGCCCTGCTTCCACATCCCTACGTCCACGGCCTGTTCAGCGTCTACCTGCTCCAACGCCTGCTCGTGCGCCGGCTGCAGTCCTGGCCGTCTTCGGATCTCCTGGGGATCGAGGAGACCGTCCTCAGGGTGCTGGCCGGGGTCGTCAAGGGGGCCCGCCAGGGGCAAGGGGGAACCACCGCCCGCCGCGATCCCTCCCGGGCCCGCCGCTGCTATACCGAGGACGTCAAGGCCCTGTTGCAGGAGCGGTTCCGCGAGCGGCTGCAACTGGAGGACATCGCCCGGTCGCTCCACGTCTCCACCTGCCATCTCTGCCGGACCTTCCAGGAGCAGACCGGCGTGCCGATCCACCGCTACCTGAACCGGCTGCGCCTGCGGGAGGCGATGGAGCTGATGACCGAGCGCGAGGTCGACCTCAGCGACCTGGCGCTGGGGCTCGGCTTTTCGAGCCACAGCCACTTCACGGCGGCCTTCCGGAAGGAGCTGGGCATCCCGCCGCGTGGCTTGCGGAAGCTGAAGACGGCCCGCATCGCCGAGATGGCGGGGGCGCTCGACTTGTAGCGGGAGGTGCTATCTTCCGAGGGCACGGCGACTCCGATGCCTCCCACCTGCTACCAGAAAGCCCTCCAACTCCTCGCCACCCGGGCCCACTTCCGGCGCGAGCTGGAGATGAAGCTCGCGCAGCGCGGGTATCCCCCGGAGGAAATCGCCGCGGCCCTCGACCGGTTGACGGAGCAGAAGTATCTCGACGACCGCGCCACGGCGCGGGTGTTCGTGGAAAGCCGGCAGGAGCGGACGAGCGAGGGGCGGGCGCGGCTGCGGTCGGAGCTCCTCAAGCGGGGGGCGCCCGAGGAGGCGATCGACGCCGCCCTCGCCGAGCTCACCCCGGAGGACGACCTCC
>JAICSG010000113.1 GCA_025937035.1 Thermoanaerobaculia bacterium
TCAGCACCGGGTGCTGTTCTGGGGCATCCTGGGCGCGCTGGGGATGCGGGCCGGCTTCATCCTGGGGGGAGCGGCCCTGCTCGACCGCTTCCACTGGGTGATCTACCTCTTCGGCGCCTTCCTGATCCTCACCGGGATCAAGATGGCGCTCCACCGCGGCGGCGAGCTCCATCCGGAGAGGAACCCCGTGCTCCGGCTCGCGCAGCGGTGGATCCCCGTGACCTCCGGATACCGGCAGGCCCATCTCTTCGTACGGGAGGGCGGGCGGTGGCTCGCCACGCCGCTCTTCCTGGTCCTGCTGATGATCGAGAGCACCGACCTGCTGTTCGCGGTCGACTCGATCCCGGCGATCTTCGCGGTGACGGACGATCCGTTCCTGGTCTACACCTCGAACGTCTTCGCCATCCTCGGCCTGCGCTCGCTCTACTTCCTGCTGGCCGGGGTGATGGGGAAGTTCGTCTATCTGAAGCTCGGCCTCTCGGCCGTGCTGGTCTTCGTGGGGGTGAAGATGACCGTGGCCGAGATCTACAAGGTCCCGGCCCTGGTCTCGCTGCTGGTCATCGCGGCCGTGCTGGCGGCGGCGGTCGGCGCCTCGCTCTGGAAGAGCCGGCGGGAGGAACGGTCCACCCTGGCGGGGTGATCCTCTGGCTCATCCTTTGCATCGTCTTCGGCTCAGCTGTCGTTGCCTTGACGATCCTGATCGCGCCACTCCACAATGCGCCCCGTCCAGTCCGGGGAGGGTGGGCGGTCGAACGATGAAAGGGAGCTAACGTTGAGGAATGCCCATCTTCAGGAAGCGCTGGCCCTCTGCGTCGCCCTGGCCACGGCCATCCCCGCGCGGGGCCAGGGGGAGCCGCCGGCCCCCCAGCCTTCCGAGCTGAAGAGCCTCAGCATCGAGCAGCTGATGGACATCGACGTCACCTCGGTCTCCCGGCGCAGCGAGCCGGTCTCCGGAGCCGCGGCGGCGATCACCGTCATCACCGGCGAGGACATCCGCCGCTCCGGGGCCAACAACCTCCCCGACGCCCTGCGCATCGCCGCCGGCCTGGAGGTGGCGCAGTCGAACGGCAACACCTGGGCGATCAGCGCCCGGGGGTTCAACACCACCACCGCCAACAAGCTGCTGGTGCTGATCGACGGCCGCAGCATCTACACGCCGCTCTTCTCCGGGGTCTTCTGGGACGTGCAGGACGTGATGCTGGAGGACATCGACCGCATCGAGATCATCCGCGGCCCGGGCGCCACCCTCTGGGGAGCCAACGCGGTCAACGGCGTGATCAACATCCTCACCAAGAGCTCCCGCGACACCCAAGGGAGGCTCGCCACGGTCGGCGGGGGCTCCGAGGAGCGGGGATTCGCCAGCTTCCGGCAGGGTGGCAAGATGGGGGAGGGGACCACCTACCGCGCCTACGGCAAGTATTCCTACCGCGACTCCCTCGCCCTGGCGGATGGCGGCAGCGCCCGCGATCCGCTGCGCCGGGGGCAGGCGGGCTTCCGCCTCGACCGGGACGACACCGGCAACGGCGGCCTCACCCTGCAGGGGGACGCCTACCACGGGCTGGCCGGGCAGACGGTGGTGGTGCGGGACGACACCACGCTCGACGGCGCCAACCTGCTGGGCCGCTGGACCCGCACCTACGCCGAGAATTCGGGCTCGAATCTCCAGGTCTATTACGACTACACCCACCGCCAGATCCCGCGGTGGTTCGAGGAGCGCCGCCACACTCTCGACGTCGACTACCAGCACCGCTGGCCGGTCGGCCCGCGGCAGGATCTCGTCTGGGGGGCCGGCTACCGGATCACCCACGACCAGGTGGGCAACAGCCCGGGGGTGGCCTTCCTGCCGGACAGCGTGACCGAGAACCTGTTCAGCGCCTTCGCCCAGGACGAGATCGCGCTGCCGCGCCACCTGCGGCTGACCGTGGGCTCGAAATTCGAGCACAACCGCTGGACGGGCTTCGAGGCGCAGCCGAGCGTACGCTTCGCCTGGGTGCCGGACGACCGCCGCACCCTCTGGGCGGCCATCTCTCGCGCCGTCCGCACGCCCACCCGCTACGACGAGGACATCGTCTTCTACACCTCCGGGCTCCCGATCCTGGAGGGCTCGTCCGCCTTCAAGTCCGAGGCCCTGCTCGCCTACGAGATCGGCTATCGCGTCCAGCCGCGGACGGGGCTGCTGGTCGACTTCTCGACGTTCTACAACGTCTACGACGACCTGCGCAGCTACGAGCCCGCGGCGCCGCCGGCCGTGTTCCCCTACCACTTCGCCAACAAGCTGAACGCGAGGACCTGGGGCCTGGAGGGGAGGGTGAGCTGGCAGGCGGCCTCCTGGTGGCGCCTGCACGCGGCGTACGCCTATTTCGACAAGAACCTGAGCCTCGACCCGACCAGCTACGATCCGACCGATGGCACGCAGGAGGGGAACGATCCGCGCAGCCGCGCCGTGCTGCGCTCGCTGATGGACCTGCCGCGCGGCTTCGAGCTCGACGGCACGCTGCGCTACGTCAGCCGGCTCCCCTCGCCGGTGGTGCCGGCCTACACCGAGCTCGACCTGCGGCTCGGCTGGCAGGCCTCCGAGCGCCTGGAGCTCTCGCTCACCGGCCAGAACCTGCTCCACGCCCGCCACCCCGAATTCGGCCCCCCATCGCCTCTGCGCGAGGAGGTCCAGCGCGGCGCCTACGGGAAGGTGACATGGCGGTTCTGAGGAGGCTGCTCCTCGCCCTCCTCCTCGCCGTTCCGGCCTTCCTCGGGGCCCAGGCGGCCTCGGAGTACGACGTCAAGGCGGCGTTTCTCTACAACTTCACCAAGTTCGTGGACTGGCCCCCCTCGGCGTTCCCCGACCCGAACAGCCTCAGGATCTGCGTGCTCGGGGAGGACCCCTTCGGCAAGAGCCTGCGGTCGATCGCCGGCGAGCAGGTGGGGGGCCACAAGCTGATCGTGACGCAGACGGACGCGATCTCCCGGCCCGCCGGCTGCCAGGTCCTCTTCATCAGCCGCTCGGAGCGGGAGAGGCTCCCCCAGGTCCTCGCCGCCATCAAGGACGCGCCCGTGCTCACGGTGGGGGATACGAACGGCTTCGCCGATCACGGAGTGATCATCAATTTCGTTCTCGAAGGGTCGAAGGTCCGCTTCGAGGTCAATACGGATTCCGCCGACCGGGCGGGGCTCAAGATCAGCTCGAAGCTATTGCAGCTCGCCAAGAGGATCGTGACCAATCCCGGCGCGAGGCCGGGGCCCTGAGCCATGTTGCGACGGCTCCAGCGCGCCCCCATCCGCCAGAAGCTGATGCTGATCGCCATGCTGACGACCGGCGGCGCTCTGCTGCTGGCGGGCCTCGCGATCATCTACTTCAACCTCTCGCGGTTCCGGGGGGAGATGGAGCGTGATCTCTCGACCCTCGCGGACGTCTTCGGCCAGACCAGCAACGCCGCCCTGACGTTCAACGATCCGAAGACCGCGGGCGAGATCCTGTCCGGCCTCAATCTCCGCCCCTCCATCACCGCCGCCGCGCTCTATGACGGCAAGGGCAACCTCTTCGCCCGCTGGGTCCGGGAAGGGAGCGACACGGCGCTGCCACCGCGGCCCGAGGAGGACGGCAGCCATTGGGGAGACGGCAAGCTCGTCGCCTTCCGTCCCGTCACGTTGAAGGGAGAGCGGATCGGCACCGTCTACCTGCGCAGTAACCTCGAAGAGCTGACCGCGCGCGTCTGGGCGCAGGCGATCACGGTGCTGGCCGTCTTCCTCGCCTCCGGGATCGTGGCCCTGATCCTCTCCTCGGGGCTTCAGCGGTTGATCTCGCGGCCGATCCTCGATCTCACCGGGACCGCCCGGGCCGTCTCCGAGCGCCGGGACTACTCCCTCCGCGCCACCCGGCGGACCGACGACGAGCTGGGCGAGCTGGTCGACGCCTTCAACGGCATGCTCGAGCAGATCCAGCGCCGCGACTCCGAGCTCCAGCACGCCAAGGACGTCCTGGAGGAGCGGGTGCGGGAGCGCACCCTGGAGCTCCAGCAGCGCAACGAGGAGCTCAACCAGAGCAACAAGGAGCTCGACGACTTCGCCTACATCGCCTCGCACGACCTCAAGGAGCCGCTGCGGGGGATCCACAACTTCTCCAGCTTCCTGCTGGAGGACTACGCGGCCAAGCTCGACGACGAGGGGCGCTCCAAGCTGGAGACCCTGATGCGGCTCACCCGCCGCATGGAGACCCTGATCGACTCGCTCCTCCAGTTCTCCCGCCTCGGCCGCGTCGACCTCGCCATCGACCGGGTCGACCTCAACGAGATCGTGGCCGAGATCCTCGACTCCCTCGCCATCTCCCTCAAGGAGGAGGGGGTCGAGGCGCGCGTCCCCCGGCGCCTGCCGGTCGTGCGCGCCGACCGCGTCCGGGTGGGGGAGATCTTCTACAACCTCATCGTCAACGCGATGAAGTACAACGACAAGCCGGAGAAATGGATCGAGATCGGATGGCGGGAGAATCCGGACGGGCCGCCGGTCTTCTACGTGCGCGACAACGGCATCGGCATCCCGGAGAAGCACCACGACGCCGTGTTCCGGATCTTCAAGCGCCTGCACGGCCGCGACAAGTACGGCGGCGGCACCGGCGCGGGCCTGACCATCGTCAGGAAGATCGTCGAGCGCCACCATGGCAGAATCTGGCTCGAGTCGTCCGCCGGCGAGGGGACGACCTTCTACTTCACCTTGCAGGAAGGAGACGCGCGTGCCTGACAGCAGCCCCAGCCCCAGCCAGCCGATCCTCCTCGTGGAGGACAGCCCCGAGGACTTCGAGACCACCGAGCGCGCCTTTCGCAAATCGGGTCTCAAGAACCCCATCTTCCGCTGCTCCGACGGCGACGAGGCGCTGGAATTCCTCTTCCGCCGGGGGCGCTTCGCCGACGCTCCGCGGCCGGGCGTCATCCTGCTCGACCTCAACCTTCCCGGCACCGACGGCCGCGAGGTGCTGGCCGAGATCAAGGCCGACGCGAGCCTGAAGCAGATCCCGGTGATCGTGCTGACCACGTCGAGCGACGACCGGGACGTCCAGGCCTGCTACAACGCGGGGGCCAGCAGCTACATCCAGAAGCCGGTCGACCTCGACGGCTTCATGCGGGCGATCGAGCGGCTCAACGACTACTGGTTCGAGGTCGTGATCCTGCCGCGGTCCTGATGGGGAACGGATGAGCGAAGCGCCGATCCGCCTGCTGATCGTCGACGACAGCCCCGAGGACCGGGAGCTCTACCGGCGGCTGCTCGCCCAGGACCGCGAGCACGCCTACGAGCTCCTGGAGGCCGAGACGGGAGAGGAGGGGCTCGCCATGGCGCGCGAGAAGAGCCCCGACTGCCTGCTGCTCGACTACCGGCTGCCGGACGTCGACGGCCTGGAATTCCTCACCCGGCTGCTGGCGGAGAGGCTGGTCCCCGTGATCGTGCTCACCGGGCAGGGGAACGAGGCGGTGGCCGTGGAGGCGATGAAGAGCGGCGCCCAGGACTATCTGCTCAAGGGGAGCGTCACCCCCGACCGGCTCCAGCACGCGGTGCAGAATGCCATCGAGAAGGTGGCCCTCCGCCGCAAGGTGGAGGAGCGCACGGCCGAGCTCGCGGAGGCCAACGCCGCCCTGCGCCGGATGTACGACGAGCTGGAGGAGCTGGTGGAGCAGCGCACGGCCCAGCTCTCGGTGGCCAACCAGGAGCTCAAGCGGGAGATCCGGGTGCGCGAGTGGGCGGAGCAGGAGCGCGCCCGTCTTCTCGTGCTGGAGCAGCAGGCGCGCAAGCAGGCGGAGGAGGCCAACCGCACCAAGGACGAGTTCCTGGCCACCCTCTCCCACGAGCTGCGCACGCCGCTCAACGCCATCCTCGGCTGGGTCCAGGTGTTGCGCTCGGGCAAGCTGGACGCCACCGCCGCCAGCCGGGCCCTGGAGACGATCGAGCGCAACGCGCGGGTCCAGGCGCAGCTCATCGCCGATCTGCTGGACGTCTCGCGCATCATCACCGGCAAGCTCCGCCTCGACTTCAAGCCGGTCGACCTGCGCCGCATCATCGACGCGGCCCTCGACAGCGTCCGCCCGGCCGCCGACGCCAAGGGGATCTTTCTGGAGATCTCCATCGCCCCCCTGGCGAGCCCGGTGCTCGGCGACGCCGACCGCCTCCAGCAGGTGATCTGGAATCTGCTCTCCAACTCGATCAAGTTCACCTCCCGGGGGGGCCGGGTCGAGGTGCAGCTCCGCGAGGCGGACGCCAACGCCGTCATCCGGGTGAGCGACACGGGGATCGGCATCCGGCCCGACTTCCTCCCCTACGTCTTCGACCGCTTCCGGCAGGCCGAGGGCTCGATCACCCGCACCCACGGCGGCCTGGGGCTGGGGTTGTCGATCGTGCGCCACCTGATCGAGCTGCACGGCGGCACGGCCGAGGTCGAGAGTGAGGGGGAGGGGAAGGGGGCCACCTTCACGGTGCGGCTGCCGCTGCGGGCCGAGCTCGCCGAGGATCCGCTCGACAGCACCGCCGTGGGCCAGAGCCTCTTCAGCCGGCCCGACCTGCTCAGCGGCGTGCGCGTGGTGGTGGTGGAGGACGAGGCGGACACCCGCGAGCTGCTGGTGATGGCCCTCCAGCAGTGCGGCGCCGAGGTGGCGGCCTTCGGCTCCGTGCCCGAGGCCCTCGCCGCGTTCGACCGCGCGGTGCCGGACGTCCTGCTCTCGGACATCGGCATGCCGGACCAGGACGGCTACCAGCTCATCCAAAGCCTGCGGTCGCGCGGGCCCGGCCGGGGAGGCGACACCCCGGCCGCCGCCCTGACCGCCTACGCCCGCGCCGAGGACCGCCTGCGGGCCCTGGAGGCGGGCTTCCAGACCCACCTCGCCAAGCCGGTCGACCCCTCCGAGCTGATCAGCACCGTGGCCCGCCTGGCCGGGCGCCGGGCGGCGCCGTAGCCGCGCCTCCCTCCTTGACGCCGATCTCTCTGGCCGTTACGCTTCCTGGCGGATCTGCGGAAATTATCTCCGGGAGGCATCCCGGCCGGGAAGCGAACGGCGGACGATGAGCGTGCATACCAAGATCCCGCGGCCTCAGGCGCGGAGCGAATCCCCGGCTCCATCAAGCCCTGCCCCGGCTCCCCCCGTCGCGGTGGGAGACCAGGCGGACGGGCGGGCCGAGGTCGAGCGGGCCGACCGTTTCGGCCATCACCTGGACAAGCTGGAGGTCTCCGATCGCGGCGGCCTGCCCGGCCACCTGCGGACGGGGCTCGAAAAGCTGTCCGGGCTCGACCTCGGCGGCGTGCGGGTGCACTACGGCTCGGCGAAGCCGGCCCAGCTTCAGGCCCTGGCCTATGCCCAGGGGAACGACATCCACCTGGCGCCCGGCCAGGAGCAGCACCTGCCGCACGAGGCCTGGCACGTGGTGCAGCAGAAGCGGGGGAGGGTGAGGCCGACCCTGCGGCTGGGCGGCGTGGAGATCAACGACGATCCGGGCCTGGAGAAGGAGGCCTCGGACATGGGGAGCCGGGCGGCGGCGATGAAGATCGAGGCGACTCCGCCCGCGCCGGATCGCGACTCGGAGCCGGTGCAGGGGGTGGTGCAAGGCTGGTTCAAGATAGGAGATCAGGAGTATCGGAGCCGGGCGGCCCTCGAGAAAGAGGAATTCAAGCCGATCCAGGGAGTAAATATGGAGAAGGTGATCGCCAGGCTTGGAGATTGGGCGGAGGCGGAAGACGACAAGGGGCAAGCTGACGAAACCTGGAAAGGGCTGATCACAAGAGCCGCGGCGGAAGTAGCCCCTGAGCAGAGCGTGAAGCCTGAAGCCGATGAGTACCTCTCCGATTATCCACCCAGCGAGGATGACGAACGGACAACGCTGACCGCCCAGGAGAAATTGGCAATCCTGCGAAAAAGGGGCAGCAAGAAAAGAAAAAGACTTGGCAAGCTTGATCTCGGTGACGCTGACCAAATACAGGATGTATCAGACCCCCACGCGCGAAAAATCTTTTCGGCCCGCCGCGCGGCGGGCTCTTTGGGAGATGCGAAGACGGCTATCGGAAAGCAGCAATTTCGTATCGGGCTCGGCAAAGGCCACTTCCTGCAGGCCGGGGGCAACAAAGAGGATCGGCCGGAGAATGTCAAAGAGCCTCCTTCCAGCTATGGGGACATCCTGCCGGCCATCATGAGCTTCGGTAAGAAGGATTCAGAAGCCGATAGCATATTCAAGGCACTGACGAGTGAAGATCGGGCCACGGGGACTGAATTCAGTGACGCCGAGACGGCAAGGCTTTTGTACCATTACGCCCAAAATGACGTCAAGGAGATCGAAAAGAAGCTCGAAGACGAGAAGATCGGTCGCACGCCTCTCACCGAGCACCTGTCGAAGCTCACCGCGATTACCGGGCTCTCGGAGCAGGCCCGCGGATTCGAGGCGGATCCACCCTACGACGCGAGCCTTTTCATCAAGCATGGGCTTGCCGTGGTGGCCAAGGGTGAACGGTCCATGAATGAGATGTTCTATCGTGGACATAAAGGAGGTGAAAGCATCTTCCTGGGAGCGCCGACCGACGGTGGCGCCGACCAGCTCCGCGATCCATTGAAGCACCCTGAAGCCTTGGAGCGGCAAATGTCCATTTTCCCGCACAACAAGGGGGAATTCAAAAAGAGCCTTAACGAGCTCAAAACCAAGACACAGAGCACCTTCCCGGCGCTGACCCCGGAGAAGGCCGAGCAACAGGCGAAGAGGGCAGCGGACATCGAGGTTGAGAAGGCCGAGATGCTCAAACGACAGATCGAAGCGCTTAAGCCTCCAGATGGATTCTATGATCTGATGAATTTTATGGGGACTATTCTCGAGAAATGGGGAAACAAAATAACTCACGCAAAGGGGCGCTTAAAAAGCGAGAGGGCCCAGAACGTGCTCGACGAGGCGTTGATCCTGATTTCACAGAAGAATTCCGAAGCGGAGGCTCGGCTCCCCACAGGGCCACGTAAAAGACAGAAGCGCTCCTAGGATTAACATTCCTCGCCCGCTCCAGCGAA
>JAICSG010000357.1 GCA_025937035.1 Thermoanaerobaculia bacterium
CGGCCTACGAAGAGCTCTACGACGAGCTCCGCGCCGCCTGCCGCCAGAAGAAGATCCCCCTCGACGGCCCCTGGGCTGAGCTCTCCGAGAAGGACCGCGAGTGGATCTGGAGCGGCGCCAACAACCCCTGCAGCCTGGACGACTTCTTCGCGTGGCTGGAGCAGCGCACCTACAAGGTCCACGTGCGCGTGCTGCTCGCCCGCTACCGCGCCTACAACCCCTGCCCGGAGTGTCTCGGCACGCGGCTGCGGCCGGAGGCCCTGGCCGTCCTCCTAGAGGGGAAGAGCCTGCCGGACCTCGCCGCCCTCAGCATCGAGCAGCTCCGCGCCTGGCTACGCGAGCGCCGGTGGACGCCCCGCCAGCGCGAGGTGGCCGGCCATCTGATCGACGAGCTGACCGAGCGGATCGAGGTGCTCCACCGCGTGGGGCTCGACTATCTGACCCTCGACCGCCAGGCGCGCACCCTCTCCGGCGGCGAGACGCAGCGCATCCATCTCGCCGCCGCCCTGGGCTCCGGCCTCACCAGCACCCTCTACGTGCTCGACGAGCCGACCATCGGCCTCCATCCGCAGGACAGCGAGCGGCTGCTCTCCCTGCTGCGCGACCTGGCGGCCAAGGGGAACACGGTGCTGGTGGTGGAGCACGACCGCACCCTGATCCGCGGCGCCGACCACGTGATCGACCTCGGGCCCGCCGCCGGCGAGCGGGGGGGCCGGGTGGTGGCCGAGGGACCGATCGAGGCCATCCTGGCGAACGAATCTTCGCTCACCGGCCGCTATCTTCGCGAGCGCCCGCCCACCCAGGCGCGCCGGCACATGGCCCGCTTCCGGCGCGAGCAGGGGTGGGAGACCCTCTCGGAGGAGCTCTCCGGCCTCCCTCCCATCTCGATCCGCGGCGCCCGCGCCCACAACCTCAAGAACGTCGACGTGGACATCCCCCTGGGGGCCATGGTGGCGGTGACCGGCGTCTCCGGCTCGGGCAAGTCGACGCTGATCGAGAACGTCCTCTACGGCACCTACCAGCGCTCGCGCGGCGTGGTGGACGTCGAGCCGGGGGAGTGCGACCTCCTGACCGGCCTCGAAGGACTGGTGGACGTGACCCTGGTCGACCAGCGCCCGCTGGGACGGTCGAGCCGCTCGAACCCGATCACCTATATCAAGACCTACGACGAGATCCGCAAGCTCTTCGCCGCCACCTCCGACGCCAAGGCCCGGCGGATCACCGCCGCCCACTTCTCCTTCAACGTGGACAAGGGGCGCTGCCCGTCCTGCGAGGGGACCGGCATCACCGAGGTGGACATGCAGTTCATGGCGCCGGTGACCGTGCTCTGCGAGACCTGCCAGGGGCACCGCTTCCGGCCCGAGGTGCTGGCGGTGCGCTACAAGGGGAAGAACATCTCCGAGGTCCTGGACCTGACGGTGGAGGACGCCATCGAATTCTTCGCCGATCAGAAGCGGCTGGCCAAGCGCCTGCGCGTGCTCATCGACGTGGGGCTCGGCTACCTGCGGCTCGGGCAGTCCACCTCGACCCTCTCCGGGGGCGAGGCGCAGCGCCTCAAGCTCGCCAGCTTCCTCGACCGTCCCACGGCGGAGGGCCGGCGGCTCTTCCTCTTCGACGAGCCCACGACCGGCCTCCATCTCGCCGACATCGACCTCCTCTACCACACGCTCCGGCGGCTGGTGCAGCGGGGGGACGGCGTGGTGGTGGTGGAGCACAGCCCCGACCTGATCTCGCGCGCCGACTGGATCCTCGATCTCGGCCCCGGCGGCGGCGTGCACGGCGGCGAGGTCCTCTACTCCGGGCCTCTCGAAGGGTTCCTCGACCACGGCACCGGCCCCACGGCGGAGGAGCTCCGGCGCCACCTGCACTGGGAAGAGGCGGCCTGAGGGGGATTTTTCCAGCCGGACCCTCTGTTTCCCGGAGGGAGAGCCCCAGGGGGCGCGAGGATTTACGTTAGGATCAACGACCGGCCATGGAATCGACCCTCTCTCCAGCGGCGCCGATAGCGCGCTCCCCCCGTCCGATCCTCTGGTGGGTGGGGACGTTCGGCGGCGCCTTCCTCGCCTGTGTCCTCCTCTTCGCCGTCTGGGCCAAGGCGATCGATCCGCCATCGTTCGTCGACCAGATCCACACCGAGGGTCTCGACTTCCTGCTCCCCGCCCGCGCCGTCGCCCTGATCGCGCTGGCCCTGGAGGCGGGGCTCGGGCTGCTGCTGCTCTTCGGCGTGCGGCGCAAGTGGGTGCTGATCCCCGCGACCCTGCTGGTCGCCTTCTTCCTCTCCCTCACCGGACGGGCCTGGTGGCTCGCCGAGCACGGCCAGCGCAACGCCGCCGAGTCGTGCGGCTGCTTCGGCAACCTCGTGCAGCGGACCCCCGCGCAGGCCTTCTGGCAGGACCTGGCCCTGCTCGTGCCGGCCCTCCTCCTCGCCTGGGTGGGGCGCGAGCGCCGGCCGCCGCTGGTCCCCCCGAAGCGGACCCTCATCGCCGTGATCGGCACCCTGGCGGTGCTCTTCCTCGCCTGGAAGGCGCCCGAGCTGCCGCTGGACAACCTGGCGACGCGCCTGCGCCCGGGCACCGAGGTGAGCAAGACCTGCGTGGGCGAAGGGGCCCAGCGGGTCTGCCTCGACGGCATGATTCCCGAGCTGCGGCAGGGGGAGCATCTGGTGGTGATGGCGAAGCTCGACGATCCCGCCTTCACCAAGGCCGTGGACGCGCTGAATGCCTACGCCAGCGGCCCCGGCCCGGCGCTCTGGGTGCTCACCTCGTCGACCGCCGACCAGCAGCGGGCCTTCTTCTGGCAGTGGGGGCCCCGGTTCCAGATCCGCGAGGCGCCGCCCGAGCTGCTGCGCCCGCTCTACCGCCGCCTGCCCCGGTCGTTCGCGGTCAAGGACGGGCGGGTAACCGAAACCTTCCAGGGGCTGCCGCCCGCCGTCCAGGCGTCCGCCTCCAAGAGAGCTCCATGAGGTCATCGCGATGAAGCAGATGAGATCCGCAATCCTGGCCGTGCTCGCGGCCGCCTCGCTGGCCGCCGCCGCGCTCGCCCAGGGCGTCCCGCCGGACGCCGTGATGCGCGGTTTCCAGCGGACCGGCGACTACATCCTCCTGGTCAACGGCAATCCGGTGCCGGCGGCCGAGATCTACAGGAACGATCAGGTTCCGGCCATCCTGATCCTCACCTCGGCGCTCCCCTCGCCCGTGCTGATGACGCCGCGGTCCGGCAACGTCGAGACGGTCAACCTGATGAAGGTCTCGAAGCAGAAGGACGGCTCCGTGGATCTGCTGGCCGACGCCGTGCTCGCGCCCCTGGGCCCCTTCCAGCTCGAGGGCTCGAACCCCTCCTTCACCTACCAGGGCAAGAAGGTGAGCCTCACCCCCCGGCCCGCCCTGCGCGGGCTGCGCAAGGGGTCGGAGCTGCTGGCCAACATCCCCGAGTACATCCACAACGCCAACGGGTACAAGCCCAACGCGGCGGCCATCGCCGCGCTCAAGGCGGACCGCAAGCCGGTGACCGTGCACGTCGTCTTCGGCTCCTGGTGCCCGCACTGCCGCCAGCACGTGCCGCTGCTGCTGAAGGTCGAGAACGAGGTGAGGAACCCGAACATCAAGTTCGAGTACTACGGGATCGACAATCCGCCGGACGGCTGGAAGGACCCCGAGGTCAAGCGGCTGGGGGTCAAGGGGATTCCGACCGCCCTCGTCTACATCAACGGCGTGCAGGCCGGCCGCATCGAGGGCGCGACGGACTGGGACGCCCCCGAGGTGGCGCTCTCGAAGGTGATCAGCGGCGCGACGGGGAAGGGGAAGTAAGCGCCGCCAGCGGATCGATCCCGCCGTTGAGCCAGGTGGCGTCCGGCGATTGCAGCTCGCCGGGCGCCGCGAAGCGGGACACCCCCAAGTCCGCCAGCCGGGATTCCAGCGCCCACGCCTCCTCCCCCGCCAGCGCCGCCCCCTGCAGCCGGCCTCGCCAGGGCGCGAGGATCTCCGGCAGCCGCTCCAGATCTTTCAGCGGATGAACCCGCACGGTGCGCAGCCCCGGCGAGGCTTTCAGCTCCGGGTCGGGATCGACGATCACCGTCCCCTGCCGCAACGCCAGATTGGACATCCGGAGCCCCCGCATCTCGGCCTCCAGGCGCAGGTGCTGGACCGCCGCCGAGACCGCCCGGACCGGCGGCCCCGGCGGCCAGCGGCGGGCGAGGTCGAGGAGCTCGGTCTCCAGACGACGGCTGAGCGCCGCCGCGTCCCCCGCCGTGTGGACCGCCACCACCGAGAGGCACCCCCGCTGATCGAAGAGCGCGACGTCGCGCGCCAGCCCCTCCGCCGCGGCGCGGACGTCCGCCGAGGCGCCGACCACCCCGAAGCTGATCTTCGGGCCGTAGCCCACTACCTTGCCCGGCGCCCGCCGTTCGAGATCCGCCAGCGCCCTCCGCTCTCCATAGGCGAGCACCGTCCCCACCCCTTCCAGCACCGGCGCCTCCAGCCGGACGTCCCCGCCAGGCCAGGTCGCGGCGGCCACGGCGCCGGCCAGCCGCGGCTCTCTGCGGGTCAACGCGGTCAGGAAGGCGGGCGCGAACAGGGGCTCGGCCGAGGGGGATTTGAGCAGCACCGGCCGCCGGACCAGCAGGGCGGGGAGCAGGGTCTGGACGGCCAGAGCGGGGAGGTTGGAGGCGAGGACGGCCAGCACCGGCCCAGCGTCCTCCGACGCCGGACGGGCCCGGGCCAGCAGCGCCGCCGCCGGCTCCCGCCGTACCCCGCCCAGCACCACCTCCAGGCCGGCCCGCAGCCCCTCCTTGGAGAGCCCGCAGAGGCGGGCCAGGGGCGGATCGAGCGCCCGCCGTTCCAGCGACACGGTGCGCAGGAAGGTCGAAACCGTATCCCCCCAGGCGGCGAGCATCTCGTCGTCCGGAATGGCCCGCAGCGCCGCCTCCCCCTCCCGCAGGGCCGCCACGACCCGGCCCAGGGATTCGGGGGTCCAGCGGGCCGCGCTGTAGCGGATTCCAGGCTTGTCGACGGCGCGAAAGACCGGCTCTCGGGAGTGCGGATAAGTTGCGGGGAGGAAGGCGTCGCGGAGCATGGGAAAGCTACTGCGATCCCCGCAGCTCCTCCACC
>JAICSG010001110.1 GCA_025937035.1 Thermoanaerobaculia bacterium
AACCGGCCGGCCAGCTCCTGGAGCTCGCGGGCGTCGGCGCTCGCCAGCGCCATGGGCTTTTCGACCAGGACGCCGATCCCCATCTCCAGCAGCGCGCGGGTGACCTTCACATGGAGATCGGGCGGCACCAGGACGGGGGCGACGTCGATCGCCAGCTCTCCCAGCTCCTCGACCGAGCCGACGGCGTTGGGGATGCCCCACTGGCGGGCGGCGGCGCGGGCCCGCTCGGCGTCGGCGTCGCAGACCGCCACCAGATTGACCCCCGGCGTCTCGGCCAGGATGTCGCGGTGGAACTGGGCCACGTAGCCGGCGCCGACGAGAGCGACCCGGAGGTTGCCCTTCCGGGTGGCGGAGGTGATTTTCTCCTGGGCGGAGGCGGCCGGCGCGGATTCCTGGAGGCGCGGCCCGCCGTCGAGCGCCGGTGTGGCGCTCCGCAGGACGGGCCGCATCGTCTCGGTCTCAGAGAGGTCCATATCCGTATCTCCGGTTCAGGGGAGCGACGAGCCTGTCGATGGTGGTCATCTGCTCCGGAGTCAAAGCCTTTTTCCAGCTCTCGTCCAGGCGGATCTCGGAGGTGGAGGAGAGGCGCATGTCATTGCCGATGATGTGATGGTCGACGGCGCGGAAGTTGTGGAAGCCGTTGCGGGATGGGATGCCGGCGAAGGCGTGGATCCGGCGCAGCGTCCCGTCGGGATCGGCGCAGAGGTCCTCGTAACGCAGGCTCATCCACTTGTGCGCCGGGAAGTAACGGCGGGCGTGCTCGGATCCCCGGTTGTCGGCGAGCCAGGAGAGCGCCGCCGCCTCGGGGCCGATCTTCAGGTGCTTCATCGACGACCAGGAGACGGCCCGGCCGTCGCGCACCAGGTGGATCACCCGCAGGTCGAACTTCCCGGAGCGCTGCATGAGGGTGGCCCGCTCGGGCCGCTTGGAGCTGTCGAGGAAGACGTCGCACCCCTTGATGCGGAGGACGATCTCGGCCAGCGAGTCGATCCGGGAGACGATGCGGTCCCGCTCGCGGCGGGCTCTGGGGACGATCTGGAGGCCGACGTCACGGGCCGTTTCGAGCACCGGTCCCCGCTGTACCGCCCGCAGGAGCACGTCGGCGATTCCGCCCTCGGGGACGCGGAAGTCGAGGTCGGCGTCCCAGATGTCGAAGTCATGCCCCCGCGCGGCCATCTCGCGCGAGACGCGCTGCCAGAAGCCGCAGTCGCGGACCGGCGTGCGGCAGGAGCAGAAGTATTGCTCCGGCCGGCCGAATTCCTCCTTGGCCAGGGGCGCGATGCCGAGCTCGCCGATGGTGGCGATCTGCGGATGCGTGCTCAGTAGAAAGGTCAGGAGCGTCGAGCCCGAATAGCCGTGCCCCATGATGTAGACGACTCTTGTCATCAGTGATCTCCCGCCGCTACGAATACAGCGCTGCCGTTGCCAAGCGTTGTGCAGAAGGCGTGCCATTCACTTTTCAGGATGGGGTGGCGGACCCGCGAAGCTGAAGAGCGCGGCTTCCGTGGCCTGGATGCGGAACCGGAAGTGATTGCCGTCCAGGAGCTTGCGGCCGGTCCGCTCGTCGCGGACGTCGCGGATGGGAGCGGCCAGGCGGACCTCGATGGAGACCTCCCCTCCGGTCAGCCCGGCGGCTCCGCCACCCCCGGTGGTCCGGCCGGCGATCGGTACGTTTTGCAGCACGAAGACGTACGTGCGGCCCCCTTTCGACCAATAGGCCGCCTCCAGGGGGAGGGGCCGGTCGCCGCTCGCGGCGATCCAGGGAGCCACGCCGGCCCCGCGGATCGGGTCGAGGAACGGGCGCCGGCGCTCCTCGTCCCCCCGGCCCTCCTCACG
>JAICSG010000662.1 GCA_025937035.1 Thermoanaerobaculia bacterium
AAGCCCTCGGCGACGATCGTGGCCGAGGCCCTGGGGATCACTCCCCATGTGGTGGCCGCGGACATGGAGTTCGCCTGCAAGGCCGGCAGCGAGGCCATGCAGGCCGCCGTGGCCTTCGTCGGCTCGGGGATGGTCGACGGCGCCCTCGCCATCGGCATGGACACGGCGCAATCGAAACCCGGCGATGCTTTGGAATACACGGCCGGATGCGGCGGCGCGGCCTATCTGTTCGCGGAGGCCGGGGAGGCCCTGGCGGTGGTCGAGGCCTCGATCTCCCATGTGACCGACACCCCCGATTTTTTCCGGCGCGAGGCGGCCCACTACCCGGAGCATGGCGGGCGGTTCACCGGCGAGCCCTCGTATTTCCGCCACACCCTGGCGGCCTCGCGCAAGCTGCTGGCGGAGGTGGAGAGCGGACCTCAAGACTTCGCTCATGCCGTGTTCCATCAGCCGGTGCCCAAGTTCGTGGAGAAGGCCGCCGCCGAGCTCGGCTTCAGCCGGCAGCAGATCCGCGCCGGCCTGGTGGCCCCGCGCATGGGCAACGCCTACGCCGGCTCCTCCCTGCTCGGCCTCGCCGCCGTGCTCGACGTGGCCCAGCCCGGGGATCGAATCTTCTTCTGCTCCTACGGCTCGGGCGCGGGGAGCGACGCCTTCTCCTTCCGCGTGACGGACCGAATCGCGGAACGCCGGCGGGGACCCGCCGTGATCGATTATCTGGAACGCCGGCGGCCGGTGGACGGCTACGGCCAGTACCTCCGGCTGCGGGGAAAGATCAAAAAGGCATGAGAGACGTTTTCATCATCGGCGCCGGGCAGACCCCGGTGGGCGAGCATTGGGATCTCGGGCTCCGCGATCTCGGGGCCTCGGCCATCCGCGCGGCCCTCGACGACGCCACGATCGAAACCGTCGATGCCCTGTTCGTTGGGAACATGCTCGGAGGAGCGATCAACGGCCAGGAGAACCTGGGGGCCCTGCTCGCCGACGCCGCCGGCCTGCTGCCGGCCGAGGCCTGGAAGGTGGAAGCGGCCTGCGCCTCGGGAGGGGCCGCCGTGCGGGCGGCGGCGCTCTCGGTGGCCTCCGGGGCCCACGACGTGGCGGTGGCGGTGGGGATCGAGAAGATGACCGACGCCGTCTCCGAGTCGGTGACTGCGGGGCTGGCCAGCGCCTCGGATTGCGACTACGAGGCGAGCCACGGCCTCTCCTTCACCGCCCTCTCGGCCCTGCTGATGCGGCGCTACATGCACGAGCACGGGGTCTCGCGCGAGGATTTCGCCCCCTTCGCGGTCAGCGCCCACCGCAACGCCGCGGCGAATGAAAACGCCATGTTCCGCGAGCCGATCTCGATCGAGGAATTCGTTCGTTCCTCCCAGGTCGCCTCCCCCATCGGCGTGCTGGACGCCGCGCCGGTCTGCGATGGGGCCGCGGCGGTGGTGATCTGCTCGCGGGACGCGCTCCAGGGTCACCACCGGGCCGTGCGCATCGCCGCCTCGGCAGCCGCCACGGACACCATCGGCCTCGCCGGCCGGGCCGACCTGCTGACCCTGGGGGCCGCCAAGCGCTCGGCCGAGAAGGCGTTCGCGGCCAGCGGCTTCGGGCCCAAGGATTTCGATCTCTTCGAGGCGCACGACGCCTTCACCATCATCACCGCCCTGTCGGTGGAGGCCTGCGGCTTCGCGCCCCGCGGCGAGGCGCTGAAGAGGGCCGCCCACGGCTGCTTCGCCCGCGGCGGGTGCATCCCGCTCTCGACCTTCGGCGGGCTCAAGGCGCGGGGGCATCCGGTGGGGGCGAGCGGCGCCTATCAGATCGTCGAGGCCACGCTGCAGCTCCGGCGCGAGGCCGGGCCGAATCAGGTCCCGGGCGCCCGGGTGGCCCTCACGCAATCGATCGGCGGCCACGGCTCGGTCGCCGTGACCCACGTCCTGGAGGCCTGACGTCCATGCCCGAAGCGATGGATCTCCCCCGCTATCGCCGGCTGACCGCCCCCTACTACCGGCTGGAGGGGCGGCGCTGCAAGAAGTGCGGCGCCGTCCAGTTCCCGGCCCGGGAAGCCTGCGGCGCCTGCCGGGGCCGCGAGCAGGAGCCCTACCGCTTTTCCGGCCGGGGCACGGTCTTCTCCTTCTCCGAGGTGGCGATGGCCCCCCAGGGCTTCTCCGGCCCCTATCTGGTCGCCCTGGTGGAGCTCGAGGAGGGGGTCCGCGTCACCGCCCAGCTCACCGACGTCGATCCGGACGAGGTCGAGATCGGCATGCCGGTCGAGATGGTGACCCGGCGCCTCCAGGAGCGCGGGCCGCAGGGGCAGGGCTACCTCGTCTACGGCTACAAGTTCCGGCCGGCGCTGGTCCCGAAGGCCTCTACGCCAGCTCGACCTTGAGCTTCTTGCCGACCGCGGAGGCCGCACGCTCCAAGGTGGACAACGTCACGGACCGGTTGGCGGGATCCAATAAACGCTCCAGCGCTGGCCGGCTGGTCTTCATGCGGCTGGCCATCTCTGACTTGGAGAGCCCGTGGCGCTTCATTTCCTGGGCGATCTGGAAGGCGATCACCCTCTTGGCGGCAGTGGCTTCCGAAGCTTCCAAGAGGTGCTCCTCCCGGAGAAAGTCATCAAAGTCGCTACCGATGTGCTTCTTCTTCATTACTACTACTCCTCCCGCAGGTCTGTCAGGCGTTGCCGAGCCGTTCTCAGGTCTTCCGGCGGGGTCTTCTGCGATTTTTTGATAAAGCCGTGCAGCAGCACCATAACGCCTTCATCGACGGTGAACAGGATCCGAGCGATACCTTGGGTGATGTGGGACCGGACCTCCCATAAACCCGGCCCCAGCTTCCTGATCAGCGGCATTCCCAGAGGCCAGCCGTACTGTGCTGTCTTGACGTCTTCACCAATCGCCTTGCGGTCCTCCCGTTTCAGGCCTCTGAGCCATTGGCGTACGGGCTCGTTGCCAGCCTCGGTGCAGTAGAAGACCACGCGCAGAACAGGTTCCGTGCTTTCCTGGTCCCCTCCCATTGACCGAAGTGTACCACAAATGGTGCGGAATAGCCTCTCCTCTCAAGGGCTATGATGAGATCGGAGGCCACTCAGACCTTTAGACGCCCTCACCGCGTCTTCACGCACGAACTCGACGCGTTCGACCACCAGTACGAATAACCGTATCCGCCGTCGAGGAACGGCGTCGGAGACCAAGCGCACTTGTCGCCCAGCTCGAAGCCACTGGCGTCATACCAAGCGTTGAAGAGAGGGTCGATCACGGTGTTGCGGGTCGAAACCGAGACCAGGTGCTCCTGGTTCTGCGCCGCCG
>JAICSG010000987.1 GCA_025937035.1 Thermoanaerobaculia bacterium
AGTCCCGCCTGCGCGCCGCCGTCGCGGCCCTGCCGCCCTCCCAGCCTGGCGGTTCCCTGGGAGGAGGCGCCCCGTGATCCGCCGCGTCATCGCCTTCTCGGCACGCAATCGCGCCCTGGTCCTGCTCGGCGTGGCGGCGCTGGTGCTGATCGCCGTCTGGGCGCTCCGCCAGATCCGCCTCGACGCCCTGCCCGACCTCTCGGACTCGCAGGTGATCGTCTACTCCAGGTGGGACCGCTCCCCCGCGGTCACTCCGGAGAGGACCACCGCCTGGCCGTCGGCCCGCTCGCCGATGCGCACGTCGCGCGGCTCGAAGGAGTCTCCCTTCTGGACGAACACCACCTGGCGGACGCCGGTGTCGATCACGGCCGAATCGGGGATCACGACCCCTTCCCGCGTGCCCAGGTCGGGGGTGACGTCCACGTACATCCCGGGCTTGAGGGCAAGGCCGGGATTGGAAAACTCGATCCGCGCCTTGAGGGTCCGGGTCTGGGGATCGACGGTCGGGTAGATGAACGCCACCCGGCCGGTGAGCTTGGCTCCGGGGTCATAGGGGAGCGCGACCGAGGCCCTGGCGCCCAGCCGCAGGTCGCGGCTCTCGTATTCGAAGAAGTCGGCCTCCACCCAGACCCGCGAGAGGTCGGTGACGGTGAGGAGGTCCATGCCGGGCTGCACCTGCTGCCCCTCGAAGATCTCCTTGCCGGTGACGTAGCCGGAGACGGGGGCGGTCAGCGTGACCGTGCGCTGGGCGGTGCCGGTGCGCTCCAGGCGGGCGATGGTGCTCTGCGGCACGTCGAACAGCTCCAGCCGGCGGCGGGCGGCGGCCAGCAGGTCGTCGCCCCCCCGGCGCACCTCGGGCAGGGAGGACTGGGAGAAGCGGGCCGCGGCCTCCTTCGCCCGCAGGAATTCCTCCTGCGAGGCGAGCAGCTCGGGGGAATAGAGGGAGAGGAGCGGCTGGCCGGCCCGCACGAGCTGGCCGGTCGAATTGACGTAGAGCTTCTCGACCCAGCCCGAGATCTTGGTCTGCACCCGGCGGACGCGGGTCTCGTCCGGCATCACGACCCCGGCGGCCCGGGTGGTGCGGGTGAGCGGGCGCCGCTCGGCCACCGCGGTCTGCACCCCGGCGAGCCGCACCCCCTCGCCCGCGACCTCGACCGGCGCGTGCTCCGGGACGACGCCGGGGACAGGGCCCTTCAGCTCGTCGGAGTAGACGGGCACGTAGTCCATGCCCATCTCGTCCTTGGCCGGCACCGGCGAGGTGATCGCGGGATTCATGGGATTGCGATAGAAGAGGATCTTGCGCCCGGCCGCCTGAGCCTGGGCGGACGGGGCGGGCTTCTCTTCCTTCTTCTTCTCGACGGGAACCAGGCGCATGCCGCAGATGGGGCAGTCGCCGGGCTTGTCCGAGTGGTAGTCGGGGTGCATCGGGCAGTAGTACTGCTGGGCGGCCTCCTGGGTCCCCCGATGGCAGGCGAGGGGGGCAATGAGGAGCACGGCTACCAGCAGGACGAGCGCTGATCGGATGAGAATCCTGAGCTTCATGGCTGGCCTCCGGTCAACGCCTCCAGCCCGGCCCAGGCGGTGTAGCGGTCCGCCTCGCGGCGGGCGAGCTGCACCCGGGCCTCCAGCCAGAGGTTGAAATCTTCGACGAGGTTCGAGAAGTCGCCACGGCCGACGAGGTAGGAGGCGCGGGCGGCGTCGAACGTGGCGCTGCTCTGCGGCACGATCCCCTCGCGGTAGCGGACGATCTGGCGCTCGGCCCGGCCGCGGTCCGAGGCCAGGCGGGCCACCTCGGCGCGGGTCTCGGCCTCGGCGGCGCGCAGCTCCTGGCGGGCGGCCTCCAGCTCGGCCTCGGCGGCGCGGATCAGGGGCTCCTGCTTCTCCCGCTTCCAGAACGGCAGCTCGACGCCGACGTTGAGCGTGAGCACCGGGCCGCGCGGGCCGCGGGTGGCGAACGCCCCGGACGGGGTGATGTCGGGCTTGAGGTCGAGCCTGGCCAAGGCCAGCCGGCGCTCGGCCGTGGCCACCGCCGCCCGCGCCATCCGCACCCGGGTCGATTCGGCCGGCGTGGATGGGGCGGCGACCTCCGGCAAGGAGGTGACCGGGCCAATAGGCGAATCCCCGGGGCGGTCGAGCCAGCGGTTGAGC
>JAICSG010000514.1 GCA_025937035.1 Thermoanaerobaculia bacterium
CCAGCTCCGCACCCGCAGGGTCAGGTTCCCGCCGAGAGCGGTCCACGCCGTGGTGACGATCGAGGGTCGCAGCACCACCGAGGCGTTCGGCGGCACGTTCAAGGTCGGCGTCGCCACGATCGAGACTCCGTCGATGATCCCGAAATCGTCGAGACAGATCGCCGGTCTCACCTGCAAGGCCCAGCTTCCGGTGTCGTCGGTGATCCCATTCCCCATCAGGACCGGTTGCCCCTCGGGGAGCTCCTGGCAATCCCCCGCGGGCTCCGTCCCCTCATCGTTCATGGGCCGCAAGGAGCCGTGCTGCGTCCACTGGAATAATGCGTTCATGTCTATCCTCCTTTAGAATAGTAGATAGGGCACGATCTACTCTACGCCGGATCGGCGGAAAAGGATGACAAAGCGGGCTCTCTTCTCTGGCACATCCCGTGAATCGGAGGATGCCGGAAGGAGAGCACCATGAAGAAAGCTCCCAGAAAGCTCACCCTGAATCGCGAGAGCCTCCGCAGTCTGGAAGGCGCGGATCTGTGCCGGCTGAAGGGCGCCGCGGCGACCGCCCTCTGCGTGGGGACTCTGGCCCAGAATTGCGTCAGCCATCTGTTCATGACCTGCGGCTGCGCCACCGCGCCCTGCTGACGCTTCCGTAACGCGGAGGGCCACTCCGCCGCCGGCTCGATCCGAGTGGGGGTATGGTACGCATGGAAAGGAGCTTCCTCATGTGGACCTCGACCCCCTTCACCGAGCGCTTCGGCTGCCGGTATCCCATCGTCCAGGGGCCCATGGGCGGCGGCGGGTCGACCCCCGAGCTGGTGGCGGCGGTCTCCAACGCGGGCGGGCTGGGATCGCTCGGCTGCTATCACCTGGAGCCCGCCGCGATCCGGGACGCCGCGGCCGACGTCCGGCGCCGGACCGATCGGCCGTTCGCGCTCAACCTCTGGATTCCTCGCGAACGGGAGGACGGCGAGAGCCCCGAGCCCTCCCGGGCCCTGGCGCGGCTCCAGCCGTACCGGGAGGAGCTCGGCCTGCCACCTCTCCTGGAGCCTCCGGCGCCCACCGTCCAGGATTTCGAGCGGCAATTCGAGGCCGTGCTGGAGGCGCGGCCCGCCGCCTTCAGCTTCATCTTCGGCCTGCTGCCCGAGCCGATGGTCGCGGAGGCGCGCCGGCGGGGGATCGCGATGATCGGCACCGCCACCACGGTCGAGGAGGCGGAGGCTCTGGAGGCGAGCGGCGCCGATTTGGTCTGCGCCTCCGGCTTCGAGGCCGGGGGTCACCGCGGGAGCTTCCTGCGTACGGCCGAGCAGTCGCTCACCGGCACGCTGTCGCTCATTCCCCAGGTAGCGAGCGCCGTGCGGATTCCCGTCCTGGCCGCCGGGGGGATCGCCGACGGCCGGGGCGTGGCGGCGGTGCTGGCCCTGGGCGCCTCGGCGGCGCAGATCGGCACCGCCTTCCTGATGTGCCGGGAGTCCGGAGCGAGCGACCTCCACCGCGCGGCCCTCGCCGACCGGACCCGCGCGCGGCGCACCACCCTGACCCGGGCCTACACCGGACGGCTGGCGCGGATACTCACCAACCGCGTCACGGACGATCTGGCGCGAGCCCCCGCCGAGATCCTCCCCTATCCGTACCAGAACGAGGCCACCCGGGAGCTCCGCTATGCCGCGGCCCGCGTCGGCCGCACCGACCTCCTCCCCTTCTACGGCGGCCAGTCGGCCCCGCTGGCCACGCTGGGCTCCGCCGCCGGCCTCGTCGCCACCCTGGCCGCGGAGACCGCCGCCGTCTTCGAGCGTCTCGGCCCCGAGAGCCGATAAGACGCAGACGGGCTGCCATCCGCCCCCGTATACGGATGGCAGCCCAAGGAGGGAGCCAGAAGGATGGGCCGTATCCATCCCCCTGGCACAGCATCAGTTGTCAAAGAGCCGCGTCAGCCTCTTGGGGTGGGATCTCGGAGCAGGCGTTCTCGAGGCGTTCTGGTATACGGACGGACCGGCAAAACCGTTGAGGCCGGCGCGGGGGGGCGGCCGCGCCTGGAGGGAGATTCAGGATCGGCTAGAATGCCCGGGCCGGGGAAGGGTCCCCGGCCCTACCCGGGAGGTATCATGAAGAAGCAGGCGAAGAAGCTGGTGCTGGCGAAGGAGACGGTCAGGGCTCTTACGGAGGAGCAGATCAACGATTTTGTTCGTGGCGGGGTCTCGACCGGCTTCGCGACCTGCCTCGTCAACTGCTTCTATTCGCAGCAGCCCAGCTGCACCTGTTAGCCTCCGCGGGACTGGCCAAGGAGGGGGCGGGACCGCCCTCTCCAGCACCCACATTGAGTCAGGGCACGACCTCACGGATTTCGCGGTCCGCCTCGCGGGGCCAGCCTTCCGCCCCACGAATTCCGAAGCTCGCCTCACGGGGCGAGCCCCCTGCCCCGGATCTGGCGAGCCCGCCTCGCGGGGCGAGAGTCTCACCCCGCAGGGCGAAAGGCTCACCCCGCGGGGCGAGGACCTCCAGATCCGGCGTGGATGGCCCGCCCCGGATCTGGAGCACTCGCCTCGCGGATTGCGTGGCTCGCCTCGCGGGGCGGACGGCTCACGCCGCGTATGGCGAAAAGCCTGGATGAGGGTGCTCCTCGGCCGTGCTACTAAACTTTGGCTCTCTCCCTACAGGCGTAAGGCGGGCGGTGAAAGTGCTTGACAGGTAGGCAGAATCGGCGTAGAGTGCGCGGCAATGCGGTGAGCCGCAGGTGGATAGCCCCAACGGGCTAGCGGTGATTGGGCTCCATTCGGAGCCCTTTCATTTTAATCGAGCCAGACCTTTCCATATCCCGTTACGCGCCCCGTAAAAGCTTGGCAGCTCATTTTCGGGCGTGCAGCATCCAGAAGAGCGGTGCTGAAGTCCTCCGGCGGGGCCTCCCCGCGCCGCTCAGCTATCATCTCGCGCTTGAAGGGATACGCCAATAAGTCTGCAAGCTCCAGACCCGCGATCGCGTGCTCCTTCTTCTTTAGCTTAATTTCCCCGCTCGTCAACACCGCCTGAAACTGCTCCGGATTATGAAACCGGGTGCCATTCTGAAGGGTGATCCCAAACGCGGTACGTAAATCTTCATCTTCGCGCCCACCCCTCGATTCGGCCATCACGTCGCCCACCGATCCCTTCAATCCGAGCCAGCCAGCATATCGCTCAAGCAAAGCTGCGAGGCAGTAATGGTAAGGATGAAAAAGCTCCCTGTACGTCTTGGTACGGTGAGACGCCTTATCAATTACAACGCAGGTCATACAGAAGCTCGCTTCGCGAACAACCCTGAGTAACTCGCGCTCAAAGCGCTCATTAAGGGCAGGGTTGCGGAGACGCCGAAACACGCCCTTGCGCTCAATCATATCCTTGCGGTGCAGACAGATAATCGGATCGTCAGGATGTGGCTCAAAGATGTCGCGCTTGAGGTCACTTAGCGCTTGGGCGCAAGCCTTGTAGGGAGTATCGGTATCGAACCAAAGCCCCAATAAGCCCAAATAGCGATGGTTATCATTGTCGGCGAGATGGAATGTGTGGTCCCCGGACTCATCAATATAAAGTCTGTATCGCTTCTCTTTCGACATAACGACCCGCCCGACTCCTCCGCCTATCATGCGATTTGGAGCTCCAGATCCAACTATGCTTTGAAGCCTTCATAGCTCTACAGGACCGAGGGGTCCAAGTCAACTCGTTGGCGGAGCTGAAAATAAAAGCTATCGCGTAATACTGTGGCGGCGCCATTTGGACGAGTTGGCGACAACTCCTCTGGCGCTCACAGTTCCAGCTCCGCAACCCTCCCCCTCCGATCCAAGTTGCGCTACTCTCTCCCGCAATGCAACCCCTAACCGCTCCCACCCTCGAAGACATCCGGGCCGCGCGCGAGCGCCTGGCCGGAGTCACGGTACGCACCCCTCTGGTCCGCCTGAATGCCGACGCTCCCGGGGAGGTCTGGCTCAAGCTGGAGAACCTGCAGCCCATCGGCTCGTTCAAGCTGCGGGGCGCCGCCAACGCCATGCGGCTCGCCGGACCAGAGGGGGTGCGG
>JAICSG010000273.1 GCA_025937035.1 Thermoanaerobaculia bacterium
ACGAGATCACCGGGCTCGAAGCGCCGGAGATCCTCCGCGCGATCGGCCTCTGGCAGGCGGACGGCCTCTGAATCTCTGTCGGAAGCTTCCGACGGCGTATCAGAGCTTCCGACGGCCCAGCTAAGTTTCCGATGGGCTGTGCGAACCTTCCGCTGGCGTATCCAAGCTTCCGACAGCTTATCCAAGCTTCTGACAGCCCAGCTAAGCTTCCGACAGCTCGTCGGAACCTTCGAATGGCGTATCAGAGCTTCCGCTGGCCTATCCAAGCTTCCGACAGGCCATTCGAAGCTCGGATACGCCAGCGGAAACTTAGCTGGGCCGTCGGAAGCTCTGGTAAACCGTCAGAAGCTTCCGACAGAGATTCAGAGGCCGTCCGGCTGCCAGAGGCCGATCGCGCGGAGGATCTCCGGAGCTTCCACCTCGGTGATCTCGTCGAGCGGCCGGCCCACGAGCGACTCCAGGGCCTCCTCCGGCATCTCGCGCTCGGCGACGGCGTCCAGAATCTCCAGGATGTGCAGCGGCGGCAGGAGGGCGAACATCTCCTCCTCGGAAAGCTCGATGGGCTCGGGCTCCGCCGCGGGGACCTGCCGGGGCTGCGGAGCCGGCGGCGGCTCGGGGTTGGGGGCCACCCGCGGCATCGGCATCTCCGTGGCGGCGGCGAAGGCGTCCAGCCGGGAGCGGGACGGAGCCTGCTCTTTGGCTTGCGAGGGCTCGGCCTCCGCCGGCGGATCGATCACGATCTCGCCGAGCTCGTCCAGCGCCGCGTGCCGCCCCGACTCGTAGAGGTCCGCCAGGGCCGCCGCCTTCTGCACGGGGAGCGGCAGGAGCCTGGCGATCCGCCGGAGGACGGCCCTCTGCCCCATCTCGGCGTAGCCGTTCACCCAGGCCGAATCCGTGACCGGGCCGGACCGGCGGGCGGCGTCCACCTCGGCCCGCGACATCACCTCGAAGCAATGGCCGCCGTCCTTGAACCGGGCGTAGGCGTAGAAGTGGGTGATCTCGCCGCGGTCGCCGTCTCCGGGGACGTGCTCCAGCCGCTCGTTCAGGCCGTAGGCGTAGTCGAAATGATCGTTCCGGTGCACCGCCTGGGAGTTGATCGAGAGGATCTGGCCGCTTTCGCGGGCGAGGGTGAGAAGCCCGCGGTAGCCCGGCACGAGCTGTACCTTGCCCTTGGACGGCACGAGCCAGGCCTGGCCCAGCACGCCGTCCGGCTCGAGGCCGAGCTGGGCGCAGGTCATCACCGCGCGGTAGAGGCTCGCGCGGTCGCAGTCGAGCAGCGCCGGGGTGCTCTGGAGCACGGAGATCACGACGCGCAGGAGGCGGTCCACCGGCAGGTGCGCGGGCAGGGCGGCGGCGAGCTCGGGCCTCATCAGCTCCAGGGCGCGGCGCACCGACTCGATGGGCGTCACCGTCCCGGCGGGCTCGGCCTTCTTGCGCCGCCTGGTCTTGGATGGAGTCCGCTTCGCCGCGGGGCGGGTGATCAGCTCGGTCATGACGCGCCGTCCTCCTCTTTCGCGCCGCGGGCGAAGACCCGGAAATCGCGATAGGGCTCGCGGTTGTAGGAGACCTCGCCGCCCGGACGCTCCGGCGCGAGGATCTTGAACCCCTCGCAGAAGACGGTCTCGGTGTCCTGGATGATCGAGAGGATCGCCCCCTTGGCGGCCCGCTTCCGGCGCTCGGCCGCGGACTCGTCCTGGCGGGCGCGCTCGTACTCGGCGCAGAGCTCCTCCAACCGTTCGTACCCCCGGAGGTCGCGCACGCTTCCCGGCGTGGTGCCGCGGTAGAGCGCCTCCAGGGCCGGGAGGTCGCGGTCGAAATCCGGCTCCGGCGGCCGGTTCTCGGCGATGGAGAGCCAGAAGCCCTCCACGGCATGCTCGATCTTGGCGATGGCGCCGGGGTGGCGCTCGTACTCGAAGATCTTCAGCGAGTTGCCGCCGATCAGCACGCCCAGCGCGCCCCAGGTCCAGCTCGGCAGGCAGGCGAGCTGGTGCTGTACCTGGAGCTCGAGGCGGAGCGGCGGCAGGCCGTCCGGCCACCGGTGCGCCACCAGGCCGTCGATGTTCTTGATCGTCAGGGCGCCGGGGCCGCGCGGGTGGCCGTAGATCTCGTAGTCGACGCTGGCGCCCATCCCCAGGATGGTGGGGTGCTCGACGTAGCGCCGGACCTTGCGGATCTTCCACCCGGAGCGCTCGGCGACCCCCTGGCCGATGGCCGGCTCCAGGACGGTCCCCCAGAAGACGCGCTCGTCGTCCTCGACGTCGGGCTCGGGGAGGTTGCCGGCCTTCTGATGCCAGAGCTCGAAGAGCGTGCGGCGCTCGTCCAGGCCGAAGAGCGCGGCCACCTCGGAGCTGCCGATGTGCCGGCGCCGGAGATCGATCCATTCAGACTTCAGGAGGGCCATAGGGTGTTTTCCTTGTGGACGAGCCGGGAGCGAAAAACCAGGCGTAAGTATAACCCCGAAAGGCGGGGATAAATTTCCGGACAGGGACAAGAAACCCCCCGCTTGCGCCCACCCCCGCCCTTGTTCCACACTCGCACCCTCAATGAACGGCATCGGAGACAGCCCGCCGCGTCCGGACGGCTTCGCCAAGGTCTCGGGGGCGGCTCGCTACGTGGACGACGTCACCCTGCCGGGGATGTGGCACGGGGCCACCGTGCGGAGCCCCTACCCGCACGCCCGCGTCCGGTCGGTCCGTTTCGATCCGGCGGCGGCTCCGGAGGGGACCGTCTGCGTCACCGCCGCGGATCTGCCCGGCCCGAACGGCGTCCAGCTCCTGGACGACGGCTGGCCGATCCTCGCGGACGGCCACGTGCTGCACGTGGCCGAGCCCGTGGCGTTGGTGGCGGCCCCCACCCGGCTCGCGGCCCGCCAGGCGCTCGCGGCCGTCCAGGTCGAGTACGAGCCGCTCACGCCCGTCCTGACCCTCGAAGAGGCCGCTTCCCTGCCGCCCCTCTACGAGCTCCGCCTGGAGAGCGGGGACGTGGACGCGGCCTTGGCCGGCGCGGAGCACGTGATCGAAGGCACCTGGAGCACCGGCCATCAGGAGCACATCTACATCGAGTGCCAGGGGATGATCGCCACCTTCGAGGACGGCGCTCTCACGGTCCTCGGCTCGATGCAATGCCCCTACTACGTGCACAGGGCGCTGGTCCACGCCTTCGGGCTGCCGGAGGACAAAGTGCGGGTGCGCGCCTCGGTGGTGGGCGGCGGTTTTGGAGGGAAGGAGGACTTCCCGAGCGCCATCGCCATCCACGCCGCCCTGCTCGCCCGCGCCTGCGGCCGGCCGGTGAAGATGGTCTACGACCGCCACGAGGACATCGTCGGCACCTCCAAGCGCCACCCCGCGGTGATCCGCCACCGCACGGGGGTGAGCGCCGACGGCCGGCTGCTGGCGCTCGACGCCGAGATCCTGATGGACGGCGGGGCCTACAAGACCCTCTCGCCGGTGGTGCTCTCGCGGGCCCTGCTCCACGCCTTCGGACCCTACCGCTGGCCGAGCGTGCGCCTCCAGGGGAAGGTGCTGCGCACCCACACGGCGCCGAACAGCGCCTTCCGCGGCTTCGGTGCGCCGCAGGTCCAGTTCGCCGTCGAGCGCCAGATGGACCTCGTCGGCCGGGCCCTGGGGCTCGATCCTTTCGAGATCCGCGCCCGCAACGTGGTCGAGCCGGGGGACCGGCTGCCCACCGGCCAGGTGCTCGACGAGACCACCTCCGCCCGCCTCTGCCTGGAGGAGGCAGAGCGCCGAACCGGATTCCGGGCCCGCTGGCGGGAGTTGGAGGCGTCCCGTGAACGGGAGGGCACGAAGCGGGGGATCGGCCTCTCGCTCTACTTCCACGGCGCGGGATTCACCGGCAACGGCGAGCGCAAGATGAAGTCCCCGGTCACCGCCCGCCTGCGCGAGGACGGCCGGATCGAGGTGCTCACGGCCATGACCGACATGGGCCAGGGGTGCGCGGCCGTCTTCCCGCAGATCGCCCGGGCCGCGGGCGGGCTCGGGGAAGACGACGTGATTTTCGCCGAGCCGGACACCGGCGACGTCCCGGACTCCGGCCCCACGGTGGCCTCGCGCACCACCATGATCGTGGGCAGCCTGATCGCCCGCACCGTGGCCGAGCTTCGGGATCAGATCGCTGGTGAGGGGCTCTCCGTAAGCGAGGGTTGGATCGTGGGGCCGGCCGGCCGCGTCGAGCCCTTCCGCGACGCGGCCCGGCGCCATTTCGAGACGGCGGGGCCGGTGGAGATCACCCACCGCCACGAGCCGCCGGAGTGGCAGACCTTCGACGAATCGACTTATCAAGGCGCGGCCTATCCGACCTATGCCTGGGGCGCGGACGTGGTCGAGGTAGAGGTCGATCCCGACACCCTGGCCGCCCGGCCCATCGCGGCCACCGCGGTCTGCGAGGTGGGCCGGGCGATCCACCCGACCCTCTGCAAGGGGCAGATCGAAGGCGGCACCCTCCAGGCGCTCGGCTGGGCGCTGCTGGAGGAGGTCAAGCTCCAGGACGGCCGCTATCTGAACGATCGCCTCGCCACCTACATCATCCCCACCGTCAAGGACAGCCCACAGATCGACGTCCACCTGCTGGAGCGGGCCTGGGAGGGCGGACCCTTCGGGGCCAAGGGGGTCGGCGCGCTGCCGATGGACGGCGGCGCGCCGGCGGTCGCGCAGGCGGTGGAGAACGCGACGGGGATTCCGGTCGCGGAGATCCCGGCGACTCCGGAAAAATTGTTGAGGGCCCTGTCATGAAGATCCCCCTTTCCGTCAACGGCCGGACCTCCGAAATCGAGGGGCACCCCATGGAGCGCCTCCTCGACGTGCTGCGGGAGGGGCTCGGGCTGACCGGCACCAAGGAGGGGTGTGGAGAAGGGGAGTGCGGCGCCTGCACGGTGCTGATCGACGGCGAGCCCACGCTCTCCTGTCTGGTGCCCCTCTTTCAGTGCGAGGGGCGGCGGATCGAGACGGTCGAGGGGATCGCCGCGGGACCGGCGCGCGATTTCCTGGAGCGCTTCGTGGCCACCGGCGGCGTCCAGTGCGGGGCGTGCACGCCGGGGATCGTGGTCACCGCCTGGGCTCTCCTCCAGCGCAACCCCGCGCCGAGCCGCGAGGAGGCCCGCGAGGCCCTGGCGGGTAACCTCTGCCGCTGCACGGGTTACGAGGGCATCCTGCGGGCCATCTGCAGAGAGACCGATCAGTGATCGCCGCCGTCCGCCCCCGCTCCCTGGACGAGGCCGTCCGATATCTGGGAGAAGATCCGGCCCTGGTCCCCACGGCCGGCTGCACCGATCTCATGGTGCGCGGTCCCGAGGCCCTCCACCGGATGGACCGGGTGATCGATCTGCTGGGCGTGCCCGAGCTGCGCGGCATCCGCGAGGTCGAGGGGGGGATCGAGATCGGCGCCACCACCTCCTTCAGCGAGGTCCGGCGCTCGGCCCCGGTACGAGCCGCGTTTCCCATCCTGGCCCAGGCCGCCGGCGTGGTGGGCGGCTGGCAGATCCAGAACCGGGCCACCCTGGGGGGCAACATGGCCAACGCCAGCCCGGCTGGCGATTCCCTGCCGGTGCTCCTCGCCCTGGATGCCGTTGTCATAACGGCCGGAGCGCAAGGCCTACGGGAGATCCCCTACTCCGAATTCCACACCGGCTACCGCCAAACGGCCCTGCGTCCAGGGGAGATCGTGGCCCGGGTCCGCCTCCCTTATCTGCCGTCAAGCGCCGTCCAGGCCTTCCGCAAGGTGGGGACGCGCGAGGCGCAGGCGATCAGCAAGGTCGTGGTGGCCCTGGCCGGCCGGGTCGAGGATGGGAGGATCGCGGATCTCCGCCTCGCCGCCGGCAGCGTGGCGGCGATGCCAGTCCGCCTGCGCACCGCCGAGGAGGCCGTCCGCGGCCGGACCTTTGGATCCGAGACCGCCGATCTCGCCGGCCGTGAGGCCGCCCGTGAGGTCACGCCGATCGACGACGTCCGCTCCACCGCGG
>JAICSG010000281.1 GCA_025937035.1 Thermoanaerobaculia bacterium
AGATCGAGCTGATCGCGCCGATCGCGATGGAGAAGGGTGTTCGTTTCGCCATCCGCGAGGGCGGCCGCACCGTCGGCGCCGGCACGGTCACGGACATCGTCGCTTAGTTTCATCTGATCTGGAGACATAGAGGCAGAGGTCATGGTCAACGAGAAGATCCGAATCCGCCTGAAGGCGTTCGACTACCGCATCCTGGACACGTCGACGCACGAGATCGTCGATACGGCGCGGCGCACGGGCGCCCGGGTGGTGGGGCCGATCCCTCTGCCCACTCACATCTCGCGGTACACCGTGAACCGCTCGCCGCACGTCGACAAGAAGTCGCGGGAGCAGTTCGAGATCCGCACGCACAAGCGGCTGCTCGACATCTTCGAGCCGACCAGCCAGACGGTCGACGCGCTGATGAAGCTGGAGCTGCCGGCCGGCGTCGACGTCGAGATCAAGGCGTTCGGCAAGTAACCGCCTGGGATCGCAAGGAGAGAACGCCATGGAAGGAATCCTGGGACGCAAAATGGGGATGACCCAGATCTACGTCGAGGACGGGACGGTGATCCCGGTGACGGTGATCCAGGCCGGCCCGTGCCTGGTGGTGCAGCGCAAGACGGTTGACACCGACGGCTACGAGGCGGTGCAGATCGGCCTCGTCGAGGAGAAGCCGGCGAAGCCGAACCAGCCGCAGAAGGGGCACTTCGCCAAGGCCGGCGTGGCGCCGGTCCGCAAGGTCGAGGAGTTCCGCCTCGACTCCGGCGAGGAGCTCAAGGCCGGCGACGAGGTCAAGGCCTCGATGTTCAACGAGAAGGACTACGTGGACGTGGTCGGCACCAGCAAGGGCAAGGGCTTTCAGGGCGTCATGAAGCGCCACAACTTCGCCGGCGGCCGCGGCTCGCACGGCTCGATGTTCCACCGCGCGCCGGGCTCGATCGGCTCCTCCGCCTACCCCTCCCGCGTCTTCAAGGGGATGCGGATGACCGGCCGGATGGGCGGCGAGCGGGTGACGACCAAGAACCTGCAGATCGTCAAGGTCGACGCCGAGCAGAACCTGATCTACGTGCGGGGCGCCGTGCCGGGACCGAGGTCCGGCTACGTGGCGATCCGGCGGGCGAAGCGGGGCTGAGCGCGAAGCGCGCTTAGAGGATCAAACCGATGAAAATTGCCGTCAAGAATTTCGACAACCAGCAGGTGCGCGAGATCGACCTCCCCGAGGAGATCTTCGGCTACCCGTACAAGCAGCACCTGATCCACGAGGCCGTGCAGGCCTACCTCGCGGGGCTGCGGCGGGGCACCCACAAGGTGAAGAACCGCTCGGAGGTCTCCGGCTCGGGGCGCAAGCTCTGGCGCCAGAAGGGGACCGGCCGCGCCCGCACCAAGGACATCCGCAACCCGAAGTGGCGCAAGGGCGGCACGGTGCACGGCCCGGTGCCGCACAGCCACGCCAAGGACCTGTCGCGGCGGGAGAAGAAGAACGCGCTCAAGTCGGCGCTGTCGCGCAAGCTCGCCGATCAGGAGATCGTCGTCGTCGACAGCCTCGAGGTGAGCAACCACAAGACCCGGGAGCTGCTCGCCCGCCTCGGCAAGATCGGGGTCTCGGGCAAGAAGGCCCTGCTGGTCGACAGCCTCGACAATCAGGCGCTGGCCCTCGCGGCGCGCAACGTCAAGGCGCTGAAGACGGTCGACGCGCTGGCGGTCAACGTGTATGACGTGGTGGACCGCTCGCTCCTCGTGGTCAGCGAGGACGCGCTGAGCCGTCTGGTGGAGGTGCTGGCGAAATGAGGACGCAGGAGATCATCCGCCGTCCGCTGATCACCGAGAAGTCGACGGAGCAGCGGGAAGAGGGGAACGTCGTCGCGTTCGAAGTGGCGCGGGACGCCAACAAGATCCAGGTCAAGCGCGCGGTCGAGGCCCAGTTCAAGGTCAAGGTCGCCGACGTCCGGATCGCCAACTGCCACGGCAAGGTGCGGCGGCAGGGGCGTTTCGTCGGTCGCCGCCCGGACTGGAAGAAAGCCTACGTGCGGCTCGCCGAGGGCGAGAAGCCGATCGAGTTCTTCGAGGGGATGTAAGCGATGCCGATCAAGCAGAGAAAGCCGATCAACAACTCGAGCCGGTTCCAGACCCACCTGACGTTCGACGAGATCACCCGGACGACTCCGGAGAAGTCTCTCACCAAGGGGAAGGCGAAGTCCGGCGGGCGCAACAACCGCGGCCAGCTCACCTCGTGGTGGCGCGGCGGCGGCCACAAGCAGCGCTACCGCGTCATCGACTTCAAGCGCGACAAGCACGGCGTGCCGGCCAAGGTCGCGACGGTCGAGTACGACCCGAACCGCTCGGCGCGCATCGCCCTGCTGCACTACGCGGACGGCGAGAAGCGCTACATCATCTGGCCGGACGGCCTGAAGGTGGGCTCCGAGGTGATGTCGGGCGAGAACGCCGAGGTCAACGTCGGCAACGCTCTCCCCCTGCGCAAGATCCCGCTGGGCACGGTGGTCCACAACATCGAGCTCAAGATCGGCAAGGGGGGCCAGATGGTCCGCTCGGCCGGCGGCGGCGCGCAGCTGATGGCCCGCGAGGGCGGCTGGGCGCAGGTCAAGCTCCCCTCGGGCGAGGTGCGGCGGGTGCACGTCGAGTGCTACGCCACCGTCGGCCAGGTGGGCAACCTGGAGCACGAGAACGTCTCCATCGGCAAGGCGGGGCGCAACCGCTGGCTGGGCTGGAAGCCCCACAACCGCGGCGTCACCATGAACCCGGTCGACCACCCGATGGGCGGCGGCGAGGGCCGGACCTCCGGCGGACGCCACCCCACGACCCCCTGGGGCGTGCCGACCAAGGGTTACAAGACCCGTAACAACAAGCGCACGGACCCGATGGTCGTCCGCCGCCGGAACAAGAAGTAGAGGAGCCGAGGACATGTCGCGTTCACTGAAGAAGGGCTACTTCATCGACGGCCATCTCGCCGACAAGGTGATGGCGATGAACGACCGGGGCGAGAAGCGGGTGATCAGGACCTGGTCGCGGCGCTCGACGGTCATCCCGGAGATGGTCGGCCACACGATCGCGGTGCACAACGGGACGAAGTTCATCCCGGTCTACGTCAGCGAGAACATGGTGGGCCACAAGCTGGGCGAGTTCGCCATGACCCGCACCTTCCGCGGCCACAGCGGCAAGAAGGTCGAGAAGGGGGCCCGTCCCCGGTGAGGGGGTGGGGCACGAGGAGAGAAGACATGGAAGCAATCGCGCGGCTTCGTTATGCGCAGGGCTCGGCCCAGAAGATGCGCCTGGTGGCGGACCTGATCCGGGGCAAGGGCGTGCAGGAGGCGGTGAACCTCCTCACCGTGACCCACAAGGTGGCGGCCAAGCACGTCCAGAAGTGCCTCAAGTCGGCCATCGCCAACGCCGAGAACCGGGAAGACCACGTGGACGTCGACCGCCTGTTCGTCAAGGAGGTCTTCGTCGACGGCGGCCCGACCATGAAGCGGGTGCGTCCCGCGCCGATGGGCCGGGCGTTCCGGGTCCTCAAGCGCTACAGCCACATCACCATCAAGCTCGACACCCGCAAGGGCGACGGCAAGGGCAAGTAGGAGACGATCGTGGGTCAGAAAGTCCACCCGTACGGGTTCCGGCTCGTCTATAACAAGACCTGGCACTCGCGCTGGTACGGCGAGGCGAAATACGCCGATACGCTGCACGAGGACCTGAGGCTGCGCCGGCGGCTGAAGAGCCGCCTCGGCCACGCCGGGGTGTCGGAGATCGACATCGAGCGCGCCGCCGACAAGCTGCGGGTCACCATCTACACCTCGCGCCCGGGGATCATCATCGGCCGCCGCGGCGCCGAGGTCGACAAGCTGCGCGACGATCTCCAGAAGGAGATGGGCCGCGAGGTCCACATCAACATCCAGGAGATCCAGCGGCCGGAGCTCGACGCGCAGCTCGTCGCCGAGTCGATCGCCGGGCAGCTCGAGCGTCGCGTCTCCTTCCGCCGGGCGATGAAGAAGGCCATGGAGTCCGCCTTCCGCTTCGGCGCCAAGGGGGTCAAGATCATGGTCTCCGGCCGCCTGGGCGGCGCCGAGATCGCGCGCTCCGAGTGGTATCAGGAGGGGCGCCTGCCGCTCCACACCCTCAAGGCCGACATCGACTACGGGTTCGGCGAGGCGCGCACCACCTACGGGGTGATCGGCGTCAAGGTGTGGGTCTACAAGGGGGACCTCCTCAAGGAGAAGGGCCGCCGCGCCACGGCGTAGGCACCAGGCGCTTGTAAGCGGGAGAAATTACGACCATGTTGATGCCGAAGAAGGTCAAGTTCAGGAAGCAGCAGCGCGGCCGGCGCACCGGGATGGCCAAGGGGGGCGACTACATCGCCTTCGGCGACTACGCCCTTCAGGCGCTGGAGACCGGCTGGGTCACGGCGCGGCAGATCGAGGCGGGCCGTATCGCCATCTCGCGCCACGTCAAGCGCGGCGGCAAGGTGTGGATCCGGGTCTTCCCCGACAAGCCGATCACCAAGAAGCCGCTCGAGACCCGTATGGGCAAGGGCAAGGGAAACCCCGAGGAGTGGGTCGCCGTGATCAAGCCGGCGCGCATCCTCTTCGAGCTGGAAGGGGTGCCGCAGGACGTGGCGGAGGCGGCGATGCGCCTGGCCTCGCACAAATTCGGGATCAAGACCCGGTTCATCACGCGGCACGACGAGCTGAGGTGAGCAAATGAAGGCTGCACAGATGCGCGATCAGACGACGGAGGAGCTGCAGGACCGCGAGCGCGATCTCGCCGAGCAGCTCTTCGCCCTGCGCCTGCAGAAGGTCACCGGCCAGCTCGAGAAGCCGGCCCGCGTGAAGCAGGTGCGCAAGGACCTCGCGAGGGTCCTCACCATCCTGCACGAGCGGCAGGGCAAGTAGGAGCGACGATTTATGGCCAATACAGTGGCTGAGACGACGACTGACACGACGGGCACGCAGGAGACCGCTCCGGCCGCTCCGGACCGGGGCCGCCGGCAGGTCAAGACGGGCCGCGTGGTGAGCAACAAGATGAACAAGACGGTGGTGGTGGAGGTGGCGGACACGTTCACCCACCGGCTCTACCACCGGACGATCAAGAAGACCAAGAAGTTCCACGCCCACGACGAGGAGAACCGGTGCAACGTCGGCGACGTGGTGGAGATCGTCTCCAGCCGCCCGCTGTCGAAGACCAAGCGCTGGCGGGTCCGTGAGATCGTGAAGCGGGCCGAGTAAGGGGTTTGAGACCATGATCCAGATGGGAACGATTCTCGACGTGGCGGACAATTCGGGCGCCAAGAAGATCTCCTGCATCCACCTGCGGGGCGGCTCGGCGGGCCAGTACGGGCGCCTGGGCGACGTCATCACCGCCTCGGTCAAGGAGGCGTCGCCGGACGGCACCGTGAAGAAGGGGCAGGTGGTCAAGGCGGTGATCGTGCGGACCGTCAAGGAGCAGCGGCGCAAGGACGGCAGCTACATCCGCTTCGACCAGAACTCGGCCGTCCTGGTCAACGACGCCGGCGAGCCGATCGGCACCCGCGTCTTCGGCCCGGTGGCGCGGGAGCTGCGCGAGCGGCGGTTCATGAAGATCGTCTCCCTGGCGCCGGAGGTCATTTGAAATGAAGGCGAAAGTGAAGAAGAACGACCAGGTGCTCGTGACGACGGGCAAGGACCGCGGCGCCCGCGGCCGGGTTCTGCGGGTCCTCGCCAGCGAGGGCAAGGCCGTCGTCGAGCGCGTGAACATGATCAAGCGGCACACCCGGCCGAACCCCAACAAGGGGATCCAGGGGGGCATCCTCGAGCGCGAGGCGCCGATCCAGATCTCCAATTTGAAGGTCGTCTGCCCGGAGTGCGGCAAGCCCTCGCGGCTGGGCCGCCAGCGGCTCGACGATGGGCGCGGCGTCCGGGTGTG
>JAICSG010000318.1 GCA_025937035.1 Thermoanaerobaculia bacterium
AAGAGCCAGGCCCGCGAGGTCCTCGACCAGCGGCTCGCGGAGGTGACCTCCGGCGACCTCAGCCCGCAGCAGAGCCTGAAGCTCCGCAGCGAGCTCTACGACCGGCTGACGGCCGCCGCCAGCGCCGACGACCTCGCGCTCACCGAGGGCACGGTCTTCGATCTCAAGTCCGGATATGACGAGATGCGGGGCAACGGAAAGGCTCACGATCTGGTGGTGAAGGTGCTCGATCCCCAGCGGCGGCAGGACCGCATCGTCGCGGGCGATCCCCGGCGGGGGATACCGGCCCTGAGCGAGCGCCAGCTCGACTTTCAGGAGGCGCTCAAGGCTCTCCGCGCCAGCCCGGCGCTCGCCCGTCTCGCCGATCAGCTCGGGAAGAACGCGCAGACCGACACCACCCTGCAGGAGCTGCTGGCCAGCCGGAATTTCAAGGCGGCCCTGGCTCTGCTCCACGCCGACGACACCCAGCTCTCCCTCGTCGCCCAGGGGCGGGAGGAGGGGGCGCCCGCGCCCAACCTCCTGGACCAGGACCAGGTCACGGCCATGGCGAGCCAGTACGACGACGCCTCGGCGGCGCTCGGCGGCCTCGCCGGCCTGATCCGCAAGGTGGTGGACGCGCCCCCCACCTCCTCGCTCCGGGCGGGTCTGAGCGCGGAGGACATCACGGCGCTCCAGGCCCTGACCGCTCCCGCCGGGCCTCTCACCAGGGCCGCCAATCTGGCCTTCACGCTGAGCGGCCAGGCCCAGGACCTCCAGACCGCCCTCGCCGAGCGCTCGACGGCCCTCAACGCCCTGGCCGAGATCGTGCGGGCCGAGGCCACCCAGGTCGAGGTGGTCGACGGCTCGACCACGGGGAACTTCGCGACCACCCAGAACAATTACATCAGCGCCGACGCCGGGCTCCTCTTCGCCCCCCAGCTCAGCAAGGGCCTGAGCTACGTCGGCATGAACTTCTATTTCCGTCCGGTCAACAAGGACGCCGATCTCCGGCAGTTCGGGAGCTTCTCGCGCCGCTTCGCGATGACCCTGGGGCTCACGGTGCAGAGCGTGGCGGACGGCGGAGGCGGCACGCTCCAGACCCGCAAGGACCTGTTCGGGAGCCAGTCCCTGGTCCTGGGGGCCGGCCTGCGGGTCACCAACTCGTTCCGCCTCGCCGGCGGGGCCGTGATCTTCCAGAAGAAGGACCGCAATCCTCTGGTCAGCAAGTTTTCCGAGGCCGCCACCTATTACTTCTCCCTCTCGTTCGACCTCAACGTGGCGAGAGCGTTCCAGGGCGGCCTCGGCGGCCTGTTCGGCGGCAGCTAAGGAGACTCGTTCATGGCGATCCAGATCCGCTCTCATCTCACGGCCACGCCCAACCCCACGAGCCTGCCGCGCCGGATCGATTTCCATCAGACCCTGCGCAGCAACATGGACGGGGAAGAGATCACCGTGGAGTATCAGATGGATCCCGATCACGGGGTCTGGTTCAAGGACAGCGACGGCAACGCCACGAAGACGATCCAGCGCACCTTGCAGGTCTCGCAGGCCGACCAGCCGGTGCTGACGCGGATCGCCCTGCAGAAGGGGAAGGGGACCTGGCCCATGGCGTCGGTGGAGATCGATCAGACGATCACCGATTCGTCGGGGGACAAGATCCCGGACAGCTGCGTATTGTCGATCGAAAGCGATTGATTTCTTCAGGAAGGTTTTTTCTCATGAGACTCGCCGCGCGCTCGCTTCCGGGATTCCTTCTGGCGGTCCTGCTCCTGACTGTGGGGGGCTGTTACAAAGAGAGCAACTATTCGCCCACCGCGCCGCAGACCGCCGGAGCGCTGACCCTCTCGACCGCGGACGGCAGCCGGTCGATCGCCGCCGACGGGCTCTCCCGGGTGACCCTGGTGGCCACGATCGCCGCCGGCGCGGACAGCGACAAGCGGACGGTCACCTTCACCACCACCAGCGGCACCTTCGTGGGCGCGGCGGGCGGCGGCACCTCGATCGACGTCAGCGCGGGCTCGGACGGCCGGGCGCTCGCCATCCTCCAGAGCTCCCAGAAGGTGGAGACGGCGGTGGTCTCGGCGGCGGTCAAGGGGACCCCCAGCGTCGCCGCGGAGATCCAGATCCAGTTCACCGCGCCGGACCCGAACGACGTCCTCCGCTTCGTCGCGGCGCCGGCCTCGGCCCCGGCCGACGGCGCCACGGTCACCCTGTTCACGGTGGCCGTCTCCCCCGCCATGACCACGGGGACCGTGACCTTCACCTCCAGCTCCGGCACCTTCCCCGCGACGCCGGTGCCGATCGGGATCGATCACACGGCCACCGCGGGGCTGACCAGCCCGAAGACGATCGGCGCGGCCACGGTCACCGCCACCCTCAACGCTCCGGGGAGCGGCGGCAACGGGTTCAGCCGGCAGACCTCGATCCGGTTCGATCCCGCCCTGCCGAACGTGATCACCGTGCAGGTGGACAACCTCCAGGTGATGCCCGGCGGCAAGGTCCGCGTCACGGCCCATTTCACCCGGCCGGTCGGGCAGGTCTCGGCCAACACGGTGGCGACCTTCACGGCGAGGGACGCCAGCGGGAACGTGATCGGCGGCTTCGAGAACGTCACCGTGATCCAGCCGGGGACGAGCGCCACGGACAGCGTGGCCACCGCCGACTACCTCCCGGGCCCCGACGCGGCGGCTGGCCCGGTGACGATCACCGTGGGCACCGATCCGGCCTCGGTGACCGGCTCGACCACGATCACGGTGGTGAAGCCCTCGGCCTGACCTGGCAAGCCCCTTGCTCCCCTCCTGCTCCGCCATGGAGTGGAGGTCCAAGCTCGGTCGAATCGACTGGAAACCGGCCTGGAGGTCGGTCTGGGACAGCCCGCCCCGGCTGCTGGCCGTGGTGCTCACGGTGCTATATGCCACGGTCCTCTTCTTCGGCTTCTCCTGGTCGCGCTGCTTCTTCACCGCCTGCCCGAACGTGGGGAAGCTGGCGGTCTATCAGCCGGGGGGCGCGCCGGTGCTGCTCGACCGCAACGGCGAGGTGTTCGCCGACCTCGCGCCGGCCGAGCGGGCGATCGTGCCCCTCTCCTCCCTCCCCTCGCTGGTGCCGCAGGCCTTCCTCGCCGTGGAGGACCAGCGCTTCTACGAGCACCGGGGGGTGGACTGGCGGCGGGTCGGCGGCGCGGTGCTGGCCAACCTGCGGGCCGGCGGGTTCGCCCAGGGGTTCAGCACGATCTCCATGCAGCTCGCGCGGAACGTCTTCCCCGAGCGCATCCCCGGCGAGGAGCAGACCACCCGCCGGAAGCTGCTGGAGATCCGGGTGGCCCAGGAGATCGAGCACCGGTACTCGAAAGAGGAGATCCTGGAGCTCTACCTGAACAACATCTATTTCGGGAACCGGGCGCGGGGGATCGAGGCGGCATCGCGCCAGTATTTCGGCCGCTCGGCCAAGGATCTGACCCTCGCCCAGGCGGCGCTCCTGGCGGCCCTCCCCAAGGCGCCCAGCCACTACGACCCCCGCCGGCATCCGGACGAGGCGCTCGAGCGGCGCAATCTCGTGCTGGCCCTGATGCGGGACCAGGGGCGCATCCCCAAGTACCTGGCGGAGAAGGCTCAGCGGGAGCCGCTGGGGATCGTCGAGGCGCCGCGGCAGGAGCGGACCGAGGCCGGCCTCGCCCCCTGGTTCGTCGAGCAGGTGCGGCACGAGCTGGAGGACCGGTTCGGCTCCAACCTCTACACCCGGCCGCTGCGGATCGTCACCACCCTCGACTCCGCCGCCCAGCGGGCCGCCGAGGAGGAGCTGCGGCGGCAGCTCAAGCTGGTCGAGTCCGGCGAGCTGGGGGGCTTCCAGGGCCCCCGCTACTCACCCGAAGCCGAGGTCTCCGACGGCGGCACCCCCTATCTCCAGGGTGCGGCTCTGATGATGGACGTCCACGACGGCGACGTGCTGGCCTGGGTCGGGGGGCGCGACTTCTCGCAGTCCCAGTTCGACCGGGTGGTGCAGGCGCGGCGCCAGCCCGGGAGCGCCTTCAAGCCCTTCGTCTACGCGGCGGCCCTGGCGGACGGCTTCGTGCTCAGCCAGCCGCTCCTCGACACCCCTCTCAAGGTGCGGCTCTCCAACGGCCAGGTCTGGCAGCCGAAGAACTTCTCCGAGCGCTTCGAGGGGGAGATCTCGATGCGCGACGCCCTGGTCCGCTCGAAGAACGTCCCCACGGTGCGGCTGGCGGACGCGGTCGGCCTCAAGGAGGTGACCCAGGTGGCGCACCGGGTGGGGATCGACGAGCCGATCGCGCCGGTCCCCTCGATCGCCCTGGGGACGGTGGCGGTCTCGCCGCTGGAGCTGACCGCGGCCTACACCGGCTTCGCCAGCCTCGGCCAGGCGGTCGAGCCGCGGCTGATCCTGCGGGTGGAGGACGAGAAGGGGAAGGTGATCTGGCGCTCCGAGCCGAGCCGCCACTCCGTCCTCGATCCCGGGGTGGCCTTCCTGATCACCGACGTCCTCGCGGAATCGGTGGTGAGCGGCACCGGCAACCCCATCCAGCAGACCGGTCTCAAGGCACCGGCGGCGGGCAAGACCGGCACCACCAACGAGGGGGCGGACGCCTGGTTCGTGGGCTATACGCCGGAGATCGCCGCCGGGGTCTGGATCGGCTTCGACAAGCCCCGGCCGATCCTCGACAAGGCCACGGGCGGCCAGCTCGCGGCGCCGGTCTGGGGCCGGATGCTGGCCCGCGTCTACCAGGGACGGCCGGCCCCCAAGCCCTGGAGCGCCCCGGCGGACGTGATCCCCCACTGGGTCGATCCGCCGACCGGGCTGGTGATCAAGGTGGGGTGCGCGCCCCAGCACGGCTTCGCGCGGCCCGAGCTGTTCCTCAAGGGGAAGGAGCCGGCGGCCTATTGCCCCGGCAAGGAGGCTCCGCCGGCCAACCCGTTCCCGACGGACCGCATGCTCCTCCAGAGGAACCAGGAGGAGCGGCAGGAGGCCGAGCGGCTCGCTGAGCAGCGCGCGGCCGAGCAACGGGCCGAGGCGGAGCGGGAGGCGAAGCAGAAGGAGCAGGAGCGGCTCGCCAAGCTGGAGCAGGAGAAGGAGGAGCGGCAGGAGCAGGCGAAGCTGGCCGGGATCGCCCGGGAGGAGCAGCGGAAGAAGGAGGCGGCGGAGAAGCTGGCGGCGGCCCGGAAGGCGGCGGAGACGGAGAAGGAGCGCGCCGCCCTCAAGGCCCGCGAGGAGCGGCTCGCCCGGGAGGAGGCCGCCGCGAGCCGCCGCGAGGCGGAGATCGCCGCCCGGGAGAAGGAGGAGAGGGAGAAGGACCGCCGGGCCAGGGAGGCCGCCACCCGCGAGGAGGCGCGGCTCCAGAGGCTCCGCGAGCAGCGCAACGACGAGGACACAGACCAGATCGCCGCGCGGGACCGGCGGACCCGGGACGAGGACCGCCAGGGCTCCGCGGAAGAGCCGAGGAGCGCCGCCGGACAGGACCTC
>JAICSG010001158.1 GCA_025937035.1 Thermoanaerobaculia bacterium
CTGGCCCGCCTGCGCGAGGAGGCCGCCAGCCTCCGCGAGCAGCTTCGCGTCATCGACGCCGACCGCAAGGTCCTGAAGGGCGAGCGCGACATGGCACGCGAAGACCGCGACCGCCTCCGCATCGCCGACGCCGACCTCCGCGCCCGGCTGGACGACCTGGCCTCCTGGTGGAACCGCGAGTACGCCTCCGAGACCGGCTGGCCGTCCAGGTGCGCCGCAGAGCTGCGCGAGGCACTGAAGGGCGGCAGCGATGCCTGACGCGCTGACCCGGGAGGAGCTGATCGCGGCGGCCACCGTGCTGCACGACGAGGAATGCCGTTCCTGCGACCGGAAGTACAGGATGTCCTGCCCGAACATGGCCCGCGCGATACTGCGGGCCGGCCCGGTCGCAAGAGCCGTCGCCGCGGAACGAGGGCGCATCCGCTCCGCGGCCGAGGCCCTGAAGTTCACGCTCTTCCGTCCCGGGAACGGCCCGGCTCAAGCGCAGGCCCTTGACGTGGTGCCGCTCGCGGACTTGCCTGGTCTGCTGAAAGGCGGCAGCGATGACGACTGAGGCCACCGCGGCTCTCCTTCCTGGCGGGCCGCCGCTGACGCCGGGCGAGCTCGCCGTGATGCTCGGCATCGATTCCAGGACCGTCACCCAGCTGGCGGCGGAGGGGAAGATCGCCTCGTTCCGGACCCCGGGCGGCCACCGGCGCTTTGACCGGGCGGAGGCGGAGAGGTTCAAGGCTGCCTACCGCCCCGAGGGCGACTGGGCCAGCGTCGCTGACCTCGCGGCGGCTCTCCGGGTCAGCCCTGAGACCGCCCAGCGTTGGGTCAAGGCCGGGAAGGTCGCCGGGGCGGTCAAGGACGGCGGCGGGCAGTGGCTGATCCCCCGGGCGACGATCGACGCGATGACCGGCGGGAGCGCTTCATGAGCCACGAGTGCCCCAGGAACGGCTGTGACGCCATCGTGGGCGATTCCGTCCTGATGTGCAAGGCCGACTGGGCGCGCGTCCCTGAAGCGCTCCAGACGGTCGTGGACCGCGCGTGGGGCCGGGGACGGGGACGCGGCTCCCCGGCCCACCTCGCGGCGATGGAGGCGGCGATCCGGTCCGTCAACGGCGAGCCTGAGCCAGCGCCCAAGCTGCAGCCGCACCAGCTCTGGGAGCGGGCCGGCGGCAACGGCGAGAGGTACCGGGAACTGCTCCGCGAGCACGGCTACCTCCTCGCCCACGGTGATGAGGGATACGAGGAAGGCTCCCGGACCCTGCTGTGCGGGTGGCCGCGAGCGGAGGACTTGCCGTGACCGGCCGCCAGCCCCTTGAGTGCCCGCTCGCCTGCGGCTTCAGCATCCTGCCCCCGCCTAACGACCAGGCCGCCGCGATCGCTTCGGACATGATGGATGACCACCTCGCCACTCACCCGCCGCGCCACTGGCTCGCGGTGATCGCCCGGCTCCGCGAGTCCCCGAACGAGGCCCTGTGCCGGGCGCTCGCCTCCGGCCCGGAAGCGCTCATGGCGATGATCGCCCCGTTCTCGGACAAGGCCGTCGCCGAGCTGAGGGTGGCGGCGGAGACGGTGCGGATCGCGTGCGTGGCCGAGCTGCTGGACCGGAGGGACAAGTGACCGCCCCGCGCGACCTGTCAACGGTCCTGTGGCGTCGCGGGAGGCTGGCCCTGGTGCTGGAGCCTCGCGCGTGGCTCATCGGGCTGTACGTCGCTCCTGGGGCGCTTCACGCCTGCCTTCTGCCGTGC
>JAICSG010001109.1 GCA_025937035.1 Thermoanaerobaculia bacterium
ATCGCCTTCGGCCTGCTGGCGCGCAACGCCCCGACCACGGCCCGCCCCAAGGGGATCGGCGAGATGCTGGGCGTGCTCCGGCGCGAGCGGCTGGCCTGGGTGCTCTCGCTCTTCTACTTCCTCACCTTCGGCGGCTTCGTGGCCTTCTCGATCTACCTGCCGACCCTGCTCAAGGACCAGTTCGGCCTGAAGCCCGCGGACGCCGGCTTCCGCGCCGCCGGGTTCGTGGTGCTGGCGACCCTGATGCGGCCGGTGGGCGGCTGGCTGGCGGACCGCATCGGCGGCGCCCGGGTGCTCGCCGGGGTCTTCTTAGGGGTCGCCCCCTTCGCCCTGCTGATGACCTGGCCGGTGATGCTCCCCTTCACCGTGGGCGCCCTCGGCTGCGCGGCCCTGCTGGGGGTGGGGAACGGCGCGGTGTTCAAGCTGGTCCCGCAGTACTTCCCCAAGGAGACGGGCACCGTGACGGGCCTGGTCGGCGCCATGGGGGGCCTCGGCGGCTTCTTCCCGCCGCTGCTCCTGGGGGTCTTCCGCGACCGTCTGGGGGTGGCCTGGCCGGGGTTCGTGCTGCTGGCCGGCATGGCCCTGCTGCTCGCCTGGATCAACCGGCGGGTCTTCCTGGCCCGGCAGGAGGCCCACGAGACCGCCCTCCCCGCGGAGCACCGGCGGGCCTCCGAGCGGGTGCGGGCCGGGGCCTGGGCCACGCTCTGGACGGGGCTGCTGGTGGCAGCGATCGTGGTCGGCTCGCGCAACCTGGCGAATTTCGATCCGGCGCTGGTGATCTATACCTTCGCCGTGGTCTTCGCCACCTGGGGCGTGACCTATCACTATTTCGTCTGGCTCCAGAAGCCGCCGACGCGGATCTACTGGCGGCGCGGCTGGGAGCTCGTCCGGAAACGTGGAGTCTTGCGCAGCCTCGGCGGCCTGTTGCCGGTCGCCTGGACGCACATCGCGGCGCAGACGTTCATCCACCAGCGCTCGCGGCTGCGCTGGTGGATGCACCAGCTCCTCTTCTGGGGGTGCCTGCTGGCGGCGGCGATCACCTTCCCCCTGGTCTTCGGCTGGATTCACTTCCGCAGCGCCGGCCAGGATCAGGCGACCTACACGACCTATCTGTTCGGATTCCCGGTGGGATCGTTCCCCCTCGGCACGGTGATGGCCTGGATGCTCTTCCATGGGCTCGATCTCGCGGCGGTGATGGTGCTCGGGGGGATCTCCCTCTCGCTCTGGCGGCGGATGCGCGACCGCGGGGCGGGCGCGGTGCAGGACTTCGGCCGCGATTTCTTCCCGCTGATCCTGCTCTTCGCCATCTCGGTGACCGGCCTGGCGCTCACCGCCTCGACCCTCTGGCTGCGGGGGAGCTTCTACGGCTTCCTGGCGATCCTGCACGCGGTGACGGTGATCGCGGCGCTGCTCTATCTGCCGTTCGGAAAGTTTTTTCACATCTTCCAGCGTCCGGCGCAGCTCGGCGTGAAGCTCTATCAGCGGGTGGGGGAGGAAGGGGAGGGGGCGCGCTGCGTGCGTTGCGGCGAGCGGTTCGCGTCGCGGATGCACGTGGACGATCTCAAGCGCGGGCTCGCGGAGCTCGGTTTCGACTACAAAATGGAAGGCGCGGGCAACTGGCAGGAGCTCTGCCCGGCCTGCAAACGAAAAACGATCGCGAGCGCTCAGCTCCGTTTGAAACATCCCGAGGAGGCACCGATCCATGGCTGAGAGACCGATCCCCGCCGAAGAGCTGCTCGCGCTCTACGGCCCGCATCTCAAGTACACGCCCACGGGCGGTTGGGACGAGCAGCGCGAGAAGCCGCCGGACCGGCTGGTGAAGACCCATTGCTGCTTC
>JAICSG010001147.1 GCA_025937035.1 Thermoanaerobaculia bacterium
GGAGCTCTGGGGGCTGACCGGCCTGCTCCACGACTTCGACTACGAGCGCTGGCCCGACGCCGAGAACCACCCCTACCGGGGGAACGAGATCCTCGCCGCCCAGGGGTACCCCGAGGTGATGCGCACCGCCATCCTGGGCCACGCCCCCTACACCGGCGTCCCCCGCGAGACCCGGCTCGCCAAGGCCCTCTACGCCTGCGACGAGCTCGCCGGCTTCGTCACCGCCGTGGCCCTGATCAAGCCGAGCAAGCGCCTGGCCGACGTCGACCTCTCCTCGGTCAAGAAGCGCCTCAAGGAGAAGGCCTTCGCCCGCGGCGTCCACCGCGAGGACGTCTACAACGGCGCCGAGGAGATCGGCCTGCCGCTCGACGAGCACATCGAGAACGTGATCAAGGCGCTGCAGGCGGAGGCGGGGGCGTTGGGGTTGTAGGCTTCAGAAGAGCCACCCCCACCGCCACCCCCACCGCCACCACCACCCACCCCCAAAGGAACCCCGCCGGCCTGTACACCAGGTCCACCCGGCTCTCCCCTTCCGGCAGGTCGGCGGCGAGGAAGACCCCCTGGTCCACCTCCGTGGGGCGGGCCTCGCCGTTCACCAGGAGGCGCCAGCCGCCGTCCTGATAGAGGACGGAGCCCAGCCGCTGGGGACGGCGGAGGTCGGTTTGAGCGGTGATCCAGGCGTCCTCCAGGCGGGGGATGGTGAGGGGGCCGCTCGGGCGCTTGGCGTCCACGAACAGGCGCTTGCGGGGCTCCGGCTGCTCCCAGATGGAGGCGTCCTCGTCCCCGGAGACCTTCCGGAGGGGGGGCGGGAGCTCCGCGTCCGGGGGGGCCAGGAGGTAGCGCACGCCGAGGCGGCTGTAGAGCGGATGGCCGGGCGCGGTGAGCATCGGTACCTCCCCCCGCCAGCCGAAGACGATGGGCGCGATCCGCTCCACGTAGGCTTCAGGAGCCATGGGGTTGTAGATCCGCGCGTCGGTCAGGCCGTAGAGCGAGGCCAGGTTGGGGGGGAGGTCCTGGCCGAACGCCGCCATGCGATAGCCCGGGCCCCGCTCGGCGTCCCGGCCGAGCTTCCAGCGCAGGAAGAAGACCGGACCGTTCACCGGCATCGCCAGCCTTTGGGGCATGGGAGGGTTCGCGGGCCCGTGCGCCAGGAGGAGCTCGGCCAGGATCACGGCCGCCACCCCCGCCACCGCCAGGGACCGCCCCGGCCGCCGCCAGGACGCCGTCCCCACCAGCAGCAGGGCGGCGAGGGCCAGGAAACGGAGCTGCCAGCGCAGCCAGCCCAGGCGGAAGACCGCGAGACGTCCGGGATCCAGGGGATGGGGATGGGCGAGATACCCCCAGGCGACCACCACCCCGAGCGCCAAGGCCACGATCAGCAGGGACCAGCGCCGGACCTCCCCGAGGCGGAAGCGCTCCAGGGTGCAGGCGCCGAGATAGGACAGGCAGAACGAGAGCGGCAGCAGGAGCCGGTGGCTCGCCAGTCCCCACATGGGAGAGACCAGCAAGAGCAGGCAGACGGCCGCCATCCCCAGCGCCAGCCGCTCCTGGGGGAACCGGCGCCGGGCCCGCACGGCGAGCAGGGCGGCGAGGAGGGTGGCCGTCCCCACGAACCCGCTGGCGTCCTCGTTGGTGTTGGTCAGCCCCCAGTAGTCGACGAAGCGGCTGTTGCCGTAGGCATTGGGAGCCACCAGAGGAAGGTAGGTCTTGGCGAGGGCCCCGCCGTCCCGGCGAGAGGGATGGGGGGAGGGCTGCCCTATCC
>JAICSG010000367.1 GCA_025937035.1 Thermoanaerobaculia bacterium
CTCTGCTACGGGCTCGCGGCGCGGCTGAAGCGGCGGGACGTGGGGGTGGAGGTGGTGCACGAGGTGGCGCGGCGGTGCCCGCTGCCGATCAACGAGGAGACGTCGGTCGCGGCGCAGTCGTGGATCCTCCATACCCAGATCGCCGAAGAGCTGGTGGCCCAGGCGCGGTATCCAGTGGTGGTCTGCGACCGCAGCGTGCTCGACAACTACGTCTATCTCCTGCTCGCCGCCGGACGCCGGGAGGGGCCCGAGCGGCTGGTCGAGTACTGGATCCGGGGATATGACCTGCTGATCCACGTCCCCATCGTGGAGACCTTGAGCCCGGACGGCATCCGCTCCCCCGATCCGGGGTTCCAGCACGCGGTCGAGGAGCGGCTCTCCCACGAGGTCGCCGAGCGGGGGCTCTCCGTGCTGCGGCTCGACGCGGCGGCCCGGCCCGACTGGCTCGACACGGTCGAGCGGACCGCCTGGGAACGGCTGCGCCCGGCCCAGCTCCCCCTGCCGTCACTTTGAAGAGTCACAGCGCGCCCGACCTCCGCTACAATAGGCTCACCTTGGGACTTGAGAACCTTCTTCGCGGGTGGGAGATCTTCTCCCACTTCACCGACGAGCAGCTTGCCCAGCTCGCCCAGCACGCCACGCGCAGCCGGTATCCCGTCGGGACGATGATCGTCAAGGAGGGGGAGGAGACGCAGGAGGCCTACCTCATCGAGAGCGGCGGCATCCGCATCCAGCGCAAGACCCCTTACGGCCACTTCAGCCTGGCGGCCCTGGAGGCGGGCACCCTGTTCGGCGAGACCTCCTTCGTCGACCGCGTCCCCCGCTCGGGCGACGCGGTGACCACCGCCGACACGGACCTGATCACCCTCCATCCGGAGCCGCTGTCGCGCCTGATGGAGAGCGATCCCCGCTTCAAGCTGGCGCTCTACTGGGCCTTCTGGAAGAGCCTGTCGTCCAAGCTCCGGCAGACCAACGACAATCTCACCCGCTTCTTCTCGCAGACCGGCAAGCCCCCCAGCATCGAGTCGGCCTCCCCTAAGGAGTCGGCGGGGGAGTTCCGCGTCGACCTAGCCTCCAAGCGCAAGCTCTTCCAGGAGCAGAAGCTCTCCAGCATGGAGATCAACTTCCTGGCGACTCTCTCAAAAGAGCGGAAGTACGGCCCCAACCAGGTGATCTTCCGCGAGGGGGAGATGGGCAACGAGATGTACGTGGTGCTGGAGGGGCGGGTGATGATCAGCAAGTACATCCCCGGCGCCGGCGAGGAGGCGCTCGCCTTCCTGGAGCGCGGCGGCTATTTCGGGGAGATGGCGCTGATCGACAACGAGCCCCGCTCGGCCGACGCCAAGGCCCACGAGGGGGGCGCCGTGGTGCTCGTCATCTCCCGCGAGGTGCTGGAGGGGATTCTGGACATCCACAAGATCTCGTCGATCCGGCTGCTCACCATCCTCTGCAACCTGGTGGCGAGCCGCCTGCGCGAGCTCGACGACAAGATCATCGGCTGGTTCATCATCGCCGGCGGCTCCGGAATCTCCTGGCCGGTGCCTCCGCCGATGGCGTAGCTCCTGGCCTCGGCACCGCCGCCAGCACCTTCCCCACCAGGGACGACAGGGGGAGGTTGGCCCGCCCGGCCTCGTCGAAGAAGCCGGCGGCCATCCCCTCGCGTACCTCTCCGCCCCAGGCCAGCTCGGCGCGGTGGACGTCGATCTCCAGGTCGCGGTAGGTGATGCCGTGGCGCACGCCGCCGACCCGGGGGCCGATCGTCCAGCGTCCGCCGTAGCGCCCGGCGAGGACCTCCCCCGGCTCGCCCGGCTCGGGGACGCCGTCGCGCTCGCGGGTGATCCAGGGGAGCTCCCAGGTGCCGGCGAGGAGGGTGCTGTCATCCGGCCGGCGGAAGAGGAGCACTCCGGAATCGTCCTCCACCACGGCCACCAGGAGACGATGGCGCTCGGAATCCCGCTTCACCTTCGGAATCGGGTAGCTCTCCGGGTCCCCCTCGCGGGCCGCCCGGCAGCCGGAGAGGAGGGGGCAGAGGAGGCACTTGGGGCGGCGGGGGGAGCAGAGGGTGGCCCCGAGCTCCATCAGGGCCTGGTTGCTGTCGCCGGGGCGCGCCGGATCGAGGAGCTCCGCCGCCTTGGCCAGGAGCTTCTTCCGCGCCGCGCCCGACTTCGGGTCCTCGTCGAGGGCCAGGACGCGGGAGAGGACCCGCTCGACGTTGCCGTCCATCACCGGCGTGGCGACCCCGAAGGCGATGCTCGCCACCGCCGCCGCCGTGTAGGCGCCGATCCCGGGGAGCGCCAGCAGCCCCTCGACCGTGGACGGGAACGTCCCCGCCTCAGCGACCTTCCGGGCGGCGGCGTGGAGCTGGCGGGCCCGGCGGTAGTAGCCCAGCCCGGACCACAGCGCCAGCACCTCCTCGACCTCGGCCCGCGCCAGATCCTCCACGGCCGGAAATCTTTCCAGGAAGCGATTGTAAAAAGGGAGCACGGTTTCCACCCGGGTCTGCTGGAGCATGACCTCGGAGAGCCAGATCTTGTAGGGATCGCTCGTCCGGCGCCAGGGGAGGTCGCGCCGGTGCTGGTCGAACCAGGTCAGGAGGGCTTCAGCCTGCCGCATCGCGTCATTCTAACCGCCTATGCGCGCACGATAGCGGTCAATTTGGCAGACCCGACCGGCCAAAAAGAAAGGCTCCCCGCTTTCGCAGGGAGCCTCTCTCTCCCGGAGGAGAGAGATCTGGGGGGGAGGCCCCATCTCTCCGGTTGGCTATTGTGGCTATACCCCTGTGTGTAGGGGATTTCGGTTGGGCGAAAGAGGGTGAGATCCGAAGATCTCGAAAGCTGGTGGGATCAAGTTAGGTTGGTCTGGAACCTCCCCCACATCGTTTCCTGTCTTCCACTCTCTGCAACAGCCGTGCCCGATCTTCCATTCCCGGCTTGGCTGTCGTCTTTCTGATTCCTGAACGCCCTGGGAGCGCCGTTCCCCTCACCCACAAAAGAAAGGCCCCCCGGCCATCGGGCTCGGGGGGCGGCAGGGAGGAGGTTCCTTGCTTTCTGGTTGGCTGTTGGTTGGCTCTACCCCTGAAAAGGGGATCCAAGGAGGGCTTTCCAAGGATGAGATCGCGTAGGATCTCGAAAGGGATGGGACATGGTTGGCTGGACGGAACCTTCCTCCTCGTGTTCCAACTGATTTGTGCTCTTCTCTATCTGCAAGTAGCATGCCTGGTCTTCGATGAGTGATCCGGACTTCAGGAAAGGCCGGTCCGAACGGTGTTTTCCCTCCGGGCTCCCCGGGGGAGGGTCTCCCTCCGGTTCTCATTCGTACAAAGGCATACGTTCGAGTGGGAGATTTCTACATGTCGACGTCAATTTCCCCAGCGGATGAGGCCCGGGGGCTCAAGGAGGGGCTGACCGTCGGCTGGAAAGAGTACCTGGACCTCCCCACGCTCGGCGTCTTCCGGCTGAAAGCGAAGGTGGATACCGGCGCCCGCACCTCCACCCTCCATGTCGATTCTCTCCGGGTGTTAGACATTCTGCCCGACGGCTCCGAGCGGGTGGAGATCGATCTCCAGCCCGACCGCCGGCGGCCGGATTGGCGGGTGCGGACCGAGGCCCGTGTGTTGCGGCGGATGCGGGTGGTCGATTCCGGGGGGCATCCGGAGGTGCGGCCGGTGATCGAGACCGAGCTGGTGCTCGGCCCCGTGCGCAAGACGATCCTGGTCACCTTGACCGACCGCTCCGGCATGCTGTTTCGTATGATCCTCGGCCGCAAGGCCCTGGAGGGGGACTTCCGGGTGGACGTCGCCGCCAAGTACCTGCTCCGCCAGTGGCACCCCCGGAGACCGAGACGCCGATGAGGATCGCCATCCTGTCGCGCAAGGCGACGCTGTACTCGACCTCGCGCCTGATCGAGGCCTGCCGCCAGCGCCAGGCCGACGTGGCCGTGCTCGACCCGCTGCAGTGCGTGGTCAAGCTGTCGAAGAAGCGGCCGGAGGTCTTCCACAACGGCGAGCGGGTGACGGGGATCGACGGCGTGGTGCCCCGGATCGGCGCCTCGATCACCTTCTACGGCCTCGCGGTGCTGCGCCAGTTCGAGATGATGGGGGTCTTCCCCGCCAACGAGAGCCAGGCGATCTCGCGCAGCCGCGACAAGCTGCGCAGCCTGCAGCTCCTGTCGCGCTACGACATCGGCATCCCGCCCACCGCCTTCGCCCGCCGCCGCGAGGACGTGCGCTCGGCCATCCGCAAGGTGGGCGGAGCGCCGGTCATCCTCAAGCTCCTGGAGGGGACGCAGGGGATGGGTGTCATTCTGGCCGAGTCGGTCAAATCGGCGGAGTCGGTGCTCGACGCCATGAGCTCCCTGGGGCAGAACATCCTCATCCAGGCCTTCATCGAGGAGGCCCATGGCACCGACTACCGGGCCATCGTGGTCGGCGGCAAGGTGGTGGCGGCCATGGCCCGCCAGGCCGGCGAGGGGGAGTTCCGCAGCAATCTCCACCGGGGCGGCACGGCCACCGGCGTCCAGTTGGACGAGGCCTATGTAAAAACGGCGGTCCACGCCGCCGAGGTGCTCGGCCTGAACATCGCCGGGGTGGACATGATCCCTTCCCAGGAGGGTCCCATGGTACTGGAGGTCAACAGCTCGCCGGGCCTGGAGGGGATCGAGGGGGCGACCGGCGTGGACGTGGCGGGCGCGATGATCGACTTCGTTCTCGCGCGCGCCCCCCTCGGACATCCGCACACCCGGGGACGGGGATGAGGCGCGAGCCGCTCGCCTTCGCGGGTACCCCGGTCCCCCTGGGGAGCACGGCCGAGCTGCGGCTCAAGGTGGCCGAGTCCTACGCCGCCGAGCCGGTGACCATCCCGGTGACGGTGGTGCGCGGCGCCCCCGGCCCCACCCTGTTCGTCACCGCCACCGTCCACGGCGACGAGCTCAACGGGGTGGGCATCCTGCGCGGCCTGCTCGACACGACCGACTTCAGCGGCCTCAAGGGGACCCTGATCGCGGTGCCGGTGGCCAACGTCCCCGGCTTCCTGAATCAGGACCGCCGCCTCCCCGACCGCCGCGACCTCAAC
>JAICSG010000587.1 GCA_025937035.1 Thermoanaerobaculia bacterium
CAGCGGCTGCGTGCCGTGACCCTCCAACACCCGGACTTCAGGGTTCAGCGGCACACTGACGGCAACTACCTCGTGACGTTCAAAGGCGGCGTTGGCGGCCTCATGTCCGGCGAGTTCTTGGCGACTCACTGGGCAGGTTTACGCCAGGAAGCCCGAACCCTGGGAATACTGCCTTCCGAGAAACTGCTTGTCGATCGGCACGATGACGCGGAAGAGCTAGACATGATCGCGGGGCTGTACGTCCGCGAGCATCTTTACAGGGATGTGGACGAGCTCGTCGTGGCGGCGACTGTCCGTCGGAGTTACGCCGAAATCTCTGGTGAATCATGAGGTATATGAGATTCGGCCCGGGGCAGGTGTCATCCAAGTAGTCATAGAAGGGTCTCCATGAGCGCCGTTCTCCGCCCCCCTGCTCTGGCAGTCAGAGGGTCGCTCCAGCTCTCCCGGTGCCTCCCGGCCCCGAATCCGGCCGAGACTGCCGCCCCCGCTTCTATATTCATTGCAGATAGAGTCTGGCCTTGGCTGCACAGTGGCCATGTCCAAGCTCTCGAAGAGCGCAGCAGGCTTCGTACGCGTTTTTTCTTGCCTCTTGGTGTTTTCCCTGCCGAAATAGGACAGGAAGTAATGCCAACTGCAAATGAGCGGCGGAGTTGAGGCGTCCAAGCTCCAGAAACTCGCCCCGCGCCTGCTTGAATGCGTTTTCAGCCTTGGCCGTCTGGCCAAGGCCGGCCAGAAGCTTCGCCTCCAACCAACGCACGTGTGGATATCGGAGAGCCGTTCCCGCAGATCGCTCTGCAACAGCAGCCGGCTGGCCTCATAATAATGGCCGATGCCTAAGAGCGAGGAGATCAAGCCCTGCTGGCCGGCGGCTGCGAATTGCGGGTCTCGCTCAGGATCGATCATGGCGAGGCCTTGACGGTACAGAGGGAGTGCCAGGTGGAAGGTGGCCCCGGATTCCATCGCCGTGCCTTTCGAGGTCAGTGCTCTTCCGCGCAATGCCGGTCACCCAGTCTGAGGTAGAACCGGTAGGCCTTATCAAGCAACTCCCGAGCTTCCGTTAGCCTGCGCTGGTAGCCTCGAAGGGAGGCTTCGCGCTACGAGATCTCCGCGAGGCAGGAGAGATCTCCGCTGCCTCGGCGCAGCAGGCCCGCGGGCGGGCGCGAAGGCCGTCTCGGCTTCCGCATACTCGCTGTTGATCTTGTAGGCGTTGGCGAGCTCGGCCCAGGCGCGGCCTGGAGGTCCAGAAGGGGCGCCGGTGGGAGCTCTTCGGGCCGCAGGCTCTCCGCCGCCTTGAGGGCGTCGTAGGCGAGCCAGCGCATTGCCTTGGGATCGCGGAAGCGGCTCTCCCAGCTTCGCCGCAGGAGGGCTTCGAGCAGGGTTCCCCCCGGCAGATCGTCGCGGCCGTTGCGCCGGATCGCCCCCAGGTCCAGCGGGTCGCGGCTGGCGCTGCGTAAGTCTTTGCTGTTGCTGTTCTTAAGCCCCTCTCTCCCGTGGGGAGAAGAGGGTGGGGGAGTAAGGGCTCGGAGCTCCGGGGTAGCTGACGCGTCAAGCTTCTTGTAAACGTTGCCCGTCTGTGGTACATAGGCCAACTAGCTCTTTCCAGCGGACCCCCCGAAGGCCCGGCCTGGAGCCTTCGCCGAGCCCGCCCCGTGCGGTCTCTGATCGGCCCCCCGACCGGCGGGGCCGCACGGCCAGATCCACCTCGGTTCGGATGACGCCTTACGCGTCGAGGAGGAGGTTGGCCTGATGAATCTTTCCCGTAGGGACTTCCTGAAATTGGGAGCGGTTGGAGGTGCGAGCGCCACGGTCCTGGGCTTCGACCTGGCCCCCGCCTACGCCCAGATGCGCGGGCTGAAGATCTCGCGCGCCACCGAGACGCGCTCGATCTGCCCGTATTGCTCGGTGAGCTGCGGCGTGATCATCTACACGCTCGGCGACAAGGCGAAGAACGTCACCCCGCAGGTGGTCCACGTCGAGGGGGACCCGGACGCTCCGATCAACCGCGGGACGCTCTGCCCCAAGGGCGCGTCGCTGCATCAGGACATCCTCAACTCGCGGCGCCTTACCAAGCCGCAGGTCCGCCGCCCCGGCTCGGACCACTGGGAGGACATCTCCTGGGACGCCGCCCTCGACGAGATCGCCCGCAAGGTGAAGACCACCCGCGACGCCACCTTCGTCGAGACCGACGCCCAGGGCAAGCCGGCCAACCGCTGTGAGGGGATCGCCTTCAGCGGCGGCTGCACGGACACCAACGAATTCAACTATCTGCTCGTCAAGACCATGCGCAGCCTGGGGCTCTGTTATCTGGAGAATCAGGCCCGGGTCTGACACGGCCCCACGGTCTCAAGTTTGGGACCAACATTCGGGCGCGGGGCGATGACCAATGGCTACACCGACATCAAGAACACCGACATGATGTTGATCATGGGTGGGAATCCCGCGGAGAACCACCCGTGCGGCTTCAAGTGGGCGATCGAGGCGAAGCGCAACCGCAACGCCAAGATGATCGTGGTCGATCCGCGGTTCACCCGCACGGCCGCCACCGCCGACCTCTTCCTCCAGATCCGCGTCGCCTCGGACATCGCGTTCCTGGGCGGTATGATCAATTACGCGATCGCCAACAACCGGCTGGCCCACGACTACCTGGTCAACTACACGAACGCCGCCTTCATCGTGAAGGACGGCTTCAAGCTGCCGGAGGACGGGCTCTATTCGGGCTTCAACCCCCAGACGCAGGTCTACGACAAGTCGACCTGGAACTACGAGGAGGGGGGGAACGTCACCGGCAAGCCCGCGCCGCCCCCGGCTGCAGTGGCGGCAGTGGCCACCCAGCCCTCGACAGCCGCTCAGCCGGCCGCGGGCAAGCCGGCCAGCCCCGGCGCCAGCGCCGGCTCAGCCGGATCAACCGCGCACAGCGCCTCCTCGAAGGGCGCCACGGGTACGGGCGGCGGGGGAGAGGCACCGAAAGGTTTCTATCCCACCGCGGCCGTGGTCGGCGGCAAGGGGAGCGCGGGCGCGCCACCCCCCACCATGCCGCCGAACGTCGCCTACGACCTGTCGCTGCAACATCCGCGTTGCGTCTTCCAACTGCTCAAGCGGCAGTACTCGCGCTACACGCCGGAGATGGTGGAGCGGGTCACCGGCATCCCCAAGGACCAGTTCCTGAAGGCCGCCGACCTCTTCACCTCCATCCGCAAGGACGGCGACATGAAGAAGGTCGCCACGATCATCTATGCGGTCGGCTGGACGCAGCACACCTACGGCTCTCAGATCATCCGCACGGCGGCCATCCTGCAGCTCATGCTGGGGAACGTCGGCCGGGCCGGCGGCGGCGTCAACGCCCTGCGCGGCCATTCGAACATCCAGGGCGCCACCGACATGTGCGGCATCTACGACAACCTGTCGGGCTATCTGAAGGTGCCGACCCCCGCCGACGCCGACTTCGCGGCCTATTTGAAGCGCACCACGCCGACCGCCTCGAAGCCCGGGGAGTGTAATTCGTACAACTACTGGTCGAACACCCCCAAGTTCGCCGTCTCCCTGCTCAAGGCGATGTACGGCGACGCCGCGAAAAAAGATAACGACTGGGCCTTCAACTACCTGCCGAGAGTGGACCGCAACTATTCCTGGACCCAGATCTGGGACAACATGTACC
>JAICSG010000271.1 GCA_025937035.1 Thermoanaerobaculia bacterium
CGGCCTCGCCCGCCGGCTGGGCGCGGACGCCGCGGCGGTCCCCGGCGAGGCGGCCCTCCGCGCCATGGAGGATCTCTCGGAGGGCCTCGGCGCCGACGCCGTCTTCGACACGGTGGGCGGGAGGGGTCCTCTGGAGTCGGCGCTGGCCCTCTCGCGCCCCGGCGGGACGGTGGTCTTGTTCGCCCACGCTCCTCAGGACGGAAAATCGGGTGAGCGGGCGGATTTCGATCTCAACGCCTTCTTCAAGAGCGAGCGCCGGCTCCTCGGCACCTATTCGAGCTCGCTCGCCGATCAGCGGGAGGTCTTCCGCCTGCTCTCGCTGCGGCGGCTCGATCCCTCCCCCCTGGTGACCCACCGGCTGCCGCTCTCCCGCTTCGAGGAGGCGGTGGGCCTCGCCCGCGAGCGGCGGGCCCTCAAGGTGCTGCTGGTGCCGGACGGCGAGGCGGGATGAGCCGGGCCAACCCCCTCGCCCCGGCCCGCGCCGCCCGCGCGCGCGCCGCCCGTCCGGTCACCCAGACCACCGCGTTCCTGATGGGGCCGGAGCGGCTGGAGCTCCGCGAGGTGCCGGTGCCGGAGCCGGGCCCGGGAGAGCTCCTGCTGCGGGTGGGCGCGGCCACCACCTGCGGCACCGACCTCAAGGTCTTCCAGCGCGGCGGCCATCCGCGCATGCTCAAGGCCCCGACCCCGTTCGGGCACGAGATGGCGGGCACCATCACCGCCGTGGGCCTGGAGGCCGGACGCTGGCGGCCGGGCGACCGGGTGGTGGTGGCCAACTCCGCGCCGTGCGGCGCCTGCGAATGGTGCTCGCGGGGGCGGGAGAACCTCTGCTCGAATCTGCAATACCTGAACGGCGCCTTCTCCGAGTACCTGCTGATCCCCCGCCGGTTCGCCGAGGTGAGCACCTATCCGCTATCGGCGAACCTGCCGTTCGAGATCGCCGCCCTCGCCGAGCCCCTCGCCTGCGTGCTGCACGGCCTGGAGATCTCAGGTGTCGAACGGGCCTCGGAGATCGTGATCTACGGCGGCGGCCCGATCGGCCTGCTGTTCGTGGACGTGCTGGCGAATTCCCCCGCCGACTTCCCCGCGGGAGGCGAGCACCACATCGTGCTGGCGGACCCCAACCCCTGGCGCCTGGAGGTGGGGCGGGCGCTCGGCGCTCACGCCACGGTCCAGGTGAGCCGGGACGGCGGCGAGGCGGCCCGGCTCTGCCGCCGCTCGCAGACCGGGGATGGCTTCGACGTGGCCATCGAGGCCACCGGCTCCCCCGCCGCCTGGCAGGACGCCCTCGCCTCGGTCCGTCCGGGCGGCCTGGTGCAGCTCTTCGGCGGCTGCCCGCCGGGCACCACCGTCCCCCTGGACACCCACCGTCTCCACTACTCCGAGATCACGGTGAAGAGCGCCTATCACCACCGGCCGGCCACCTTCCAGCGCGCCCTCGACCTCCTGGCGAGCGGCAAGCTCCACCCGGAGGCTCTCCTCTCCGCCGAGCGCCCCCTCTCCGAGCTCGAAGCCGCCCTGCGCAGCATGCGCCGGCGGGAGGCGCTCAAGGTCGTGATCCGGCCGTAAGCCTCCCCTCGCGCCGCGCCGCGGCTTGCCAGATCTAACAAACATAGCCATAATTGAATTTGACGTCTTTTTTCTTCCAGGAGGTTTGCCATGAATCTTGCTTCTCCTGCGCGTCAATGGGCTCCCTGGTTAATGGTCCTCCCACTGCTTGCCTTCGTGGGCTGTGACCGGGCGGGACAGAGCCCCACCGAGCCTTCCAGCTCCTCTCCGAAAATCGCGGCGGCCTCCTCCGCCACCACCGGAAACGCGGCGGCCGGCGGCACGGCCATCGACAAGGCCCGGGGTGGGAACGGGGGCGGGAACGGCCAGGGTCATGGCGGTGGCAACGGCGGCGGTGGGAACGGCAACGGGGGCGGTGGCAACGGTCACGGCCACGGAGGCGACCTGAGCTTCCAGATCGACCCCTCCACCTGGAACACCAACTGGGTCAACGCCAGCGGCAACGTCCAGGCCTTCGTGCGCGGCACCGACGCGGGCAAGATCGACCGCGGCTCCATCGTGCTGGTGGGCGACGGCGGCAAGACCCTCGATCCGCGCTCGACCCGCTACGCCGGCGGCCAGGTGGTGGCGACCTTCTCGAAGTCGGATGCCTTCAAGCTGCTCGACAGCCCCAAGCCGGGCGACCAGAAGACGGTGACCCTGCGCTTCAACGTGGGCACCGGCACGAGCGCGACCCAGACCGAGCTGACGGACAGCGTGCGGATCGTGGGTGACGGCAGCGGCGGCGGCGAGGGTGGCGGCGGCGGCCAGGGCGAGACCAGCCTCCAGATCCAGCCGGACGACTGGAACACCAACTGGCAGCACAGCTCGGGGCAGGTCCACGCCTTCCTCCGCGGCGGCGACCTCTCCCAGGTCGACCTCACCACCGTCCGGCTGGTGGGGGACAAGACGGACGCCGATCCGCTCAAGCCGCTGGACGTGCGGCTGGTCGGCCATCAGATCGTGGCCCGCTTCTCCCAGAGCGCGGCCTACGCGACCCTGAACGATCCCCACGCCGGGGAGACCCACACGGTGAAGATCACCTTCATGGCGAACGGCAAGAGCGTCGAGCTCTCCGACAAGATCCACGTCGTCGGCCATTCGTAACCGGCCCTTCCGGGGCGGCCTCGACCGGGGCCGCCCCAGGTTCCTCTCTACTTCTCCGGTTTCTCCGGTGCCTTGAGAACCAGCCGGCTGAGCCAGGTCTGCTGGGTCTCGGGATCGACGGCGACGATCCCCCAGACCACCGTGCCCTCCCCTTCCAGGGCCGTGTCGAGCGCGGCACGGTCGCCGGACGCGACCGCCTCCCGGACGTCGTAGCGCAGGATCTTCCCCTTCCTCCCCTCCGCGGGCGGGGCGAAGAGGACGTTGTAGACGTCGAGCTTGCGCGTGGCGAGATCCGCCGGCCAGGCCGCCTCGAACCGCAGCCCGGGATGCCCGGAGGCCGCCTGGCTGACCACCCTCCCCTCCAGATTCTGCACGCTCAGCCGTACCGGGCTGTGGGCCCGCTGGGCCGCCGGTCCGCCGGAGAGGAGGTCGATCACCAGCCGCCGCTTCTCGAAGGTGCTCAGGGCCAGGTAGGACTCCCGCGTCCGCACCGCGGCGGGCGCCAGGACCCGCACCCCCGGCCGGCGCACGGTGACCTGGACCGCGGCGCTGTCCCTTTCGAGCAGGGGGGCGGCCGGGTGGAAGCCCGCCTCGTAGTAGGCCGTGGTCGAGCGGGCGATCAGCGTCTCGAGGTCGCGGGGATCCCGGCCTTCCAGGTAGAGGCCCCCGGTGGACTGGGCCATGTGGTGCAGCACGGCGTCCGCGTCGGACTCCGGGCTCCGGTCCGTGTTGACGAAGAGAAGGGCCGCGCCCGACTCCGCGAGCATGGCGAGCGGCTGCCGGAAGCGGTCCACCAGCGGCGGAGCGCGCCGGGAGTCGACCTCGACGCTCTCGGTGCTGGCGACTTTGAGCCCGCTGCTTCCCAGGAAGTAGAGGTCGCTGTCCATTCCCTGCGAGAAGATCACCAGCACCTTGGGCCCGTCGACGCGCCGGAGCTCCGCGGCGAAATCCCCAAGGGAGCTGGCGAAGTCCCGCGCTATGCTGTGGTACTCGTTGCGCACGCTCCCCTGGATGCCGTCGTTGACCGAGGCCCTCTGGCTGGCCGGCGCCGCGTCCGCGAACTTGCCGCGGGAGGCCCTCGTGGCCGCCGGGCCGTAGTCGGCCCTCGTATCCTCCTGGAGCTCCAGGCGCCGGGTTTCCGGCTGGAGGGCCTCGATGGCGGCGAGGAGCTCCTTCTTCCCCTCGGCGTCCGGCGGCACCGGGCCCAGCTTCCGCTCGATGCCGGCCGCCGTTCCGTGCACCATCAGGAACAGCCGGTCCCCTCCCGGCCAGCCCGCGATCATGCGGGCGGCGAGCCGCTTGTCGCTGTTGAAGCCCGTGGGGGATGAGAAAGCCTGGTCGAAGAGGAAGAACACGCTGCGCGCGGGGGCCGGCGTCAGCGGCGATGCCTCCGCCCCGGCGCGCCCGGTCTGGATCGCGTAGCGGTCGAACGACTCGATCGGCACCGGAGCCCCGGCCACCCGCAGCTCGACCTCGTCCTGCCGGAGGTCGTAGACCGGATTCCCCTGAGCGTCGACGGCATAGAAGGGGACGATCTTGACCTCGACGTTGACCGTCTCCCCCGAGAGCTTCGGGGGCAGTGCCGGGGTCTGCCCGAAAGCCGCAACGGTCAGAGCCAGAAAGCCGGCGAGGACCAGGGCGCCAGGAGCAGCGGTACGAAAAGAGATCGGCATGAATCCCTCCCTTTTTCGATGAAGCTGTTTCCCAGACCCTTTCGCAAAGATCATTCCGGCCCCGGAAGGCCCACCGGCGGCCGGTTTCGTTCCCGGATAAGGTCACCGCCGTCCCCGGCGGAGGACGGATCAGCGTCCGGAGGCGGGGGTCTCGGGATCGATCCCCAAGCCGTCGGCGAGCCGGTTGTAGTAGGAGAAGAAGCCGGTGACCTGGACGATGTCGTGGATCGATGTGTCGTCGAAGCCGGCGGCGCGCAGGGCCTCGACGTCGTCGCGGGTCATCGCGCGAGGCTCACGGGCGAGCTTGACCGCGAAGGCGAGCATGGCGCGGTCGGCCGCGGAGAGGGGGGCGCCCGCCGCCGCCCAGGCGCCGCTCCGCACGGCCGACACCAGCGCCTCCCCCCGCTCCCCCTGATCCGCGACCTCGGCCCGGAGGTCGTCCGCGTGGGCGTCCGTTCAGTAGTGGCAGGCGTTGGCCTGGGAGACGGCGGTGGCGATCATCTCCCGCCGGGCCCGGCTCAGGGGGCTGCGCGGCGAGATCATCACCTCCTTGTAGAGCTCCACCCCGGCCCGCAGCACCTCCGGCCGCAGGCTCTGGATGCGCAGCACGTTGAACACCTTCCCCGCGCGCGCCAGGGCTTCGTCATAGAGACGCTTCAGGAGGCCGGTCGCCTCTCCCGGCGCGATGGTGCGAATCCAGGCCATGGGGGGCATGATAGCCCGTATGCCATGAATCCAAGAGCTATTGGAACGCCGTAAGTCCTCCCGATACGCCTTTCCCATTTGCCGGGGGCTTTGGGGCTCCCGGCCCCTTTTTCCCCATGGGCCGCCTCCTCCCTGGTGTAATCTCCGGCATCCCTATGAAACGCCAGATCGCGATCCTGTTCCTCCTCCTCTCCCCCGCCCTCCACGCCACCACCCTCGCCGACGAGGTCGGGGCGTTCCTGAGCGTCCCCGCCGTCTCTGGACGGGAGCAGCCCGCGGCGGACTTCATCGCCGGGCGCCTGGCCGGGCTGCCGGCGTCGCGCGACGCCCTGGGGAACGTCGTGCTCACCGTCGGCTCCGGGGAGCCCCGGCGGCTGGCGGCGTGCGCGCTGGGCGAGCCGGGATTCATCGTCAGCGCCATCCAGGACGACGGCATGCTGCGCGTGGTGCCGGTGGGCGGTCCGGTCGGCGCGCTCTGGACGCAGTCGTTCGAGGGGAACACGGTCGTGATCGGCGGCTCTCAGGGGTGGCGGCCGGGCGCGGTCGTGCTGCCGTCGGTCCACCTCCGGCAGGGCGGGGGACCGCGGGAGCGGCCCTTCTCGGTGGAGGATCTCTACATCGACGTGGGAGCCGCGAGCGCGTCCGAGGCCGCGGCGATGGGCATCCGCCTGATGGACCCCGTCGCCCTGATCCGCCGCCCCATGAGGCTGCAGGGCGGCCTCATGGCCGCTCCCGACGCCGCGCGGAAGGGGGCCTGCATGGCCCTGGCCGACGTGGCGCGGCGCTACAAGGCTGCACCGGGCGCCGGCACGGTGGTCTTCGCCTGGACCGTCTCCGACGAGATCAACCGCTCCGGGCTCCAGCACGTGGCGCGCGAGCGGGGGCCGTTCCAGGAGGTGCTCCTGATGGACTCCGGCTTCGGCTGGGAGGCCGCCGAGAGGAAGCCGCCCGTCCCCCGGC
>JAICSG010001153.1 GCA_025937035.1 Thermoanaerobaculia bacterium
CCTTGGAGCCGAACGAAGCGTAGATCGAGGCGAACTCCGTGCCCACGGCGCCGGCGCCCAGCACGGCCAGCGACTGCGGCACCTTCTTGAGCTCCAGGATGTGATCGGAATTGAGGATGCGCTCGCCGTCGACCGGCGCGATGGGGACGTCGCGCGGCACCGAGCCGGTGGCGATCATGATGTTCTTGGCGCCGTAGCTCACCTTGGCGCCGTCCGGACCGGTGACCTCGACCTCGTGGGGGCCGGTGATGCGGCCCAGCCCGTGGATGCCGGTCACCTTGTTCTTCTTGAACAGGAACTCGACCCCCTTGGAGTTGCTGTCCACCACCTTCTGCTTGCGCTCCTGGGCCTTGACGATGTCGAGCGTGGGCGCGGCGACCTGGATGCCCAGGGTGTCGGCCTCGCGGATCTCGTCGAGGATGGACGCGGTGTGCAGCAGCGCCTTGGTGGGGATGCAGCCGCGCAGCAGGCAGGTGCCGCCGAACTTGGGGTCTCTTTCGATCACCGCCACCTTCATCCCAAGCTGGCCGGCGCGCACGCCCGCGACGTAGCCGCCGGGGCCGCTGCCGATGATGATCAGGTCGAATTCTTCTCGGGCCATCGGAAAGTCTCCGGATTTTGGATTTTGGATTTTGGATTGCGGGAGGGGTCAGGTCCTCGCGGGTTGGTCCCTGGGGGCTTCGACCGGGACCGCCCGGAAACGGCCGGGCTTCTCCTCCACCAGCCGTCCGAAGGGGGTCACGGGGTCGTGCTCGAAGATGCAGAGCCAGTTCCCCGCCGTCGCCTTCGGCAGCCAGAGCTTCTTGTTTTCGAGAGTCGTCAACGGATACAGGTCGTACCCCATGATCCAGGGGTAGGGGACGTGGGCCGCGGTCGGCACCAGGTCGGCCCAGTAGACCGCTCGGGCATCGTCCGCCCCTCCATCCAGCAGAACGATACACATGTCCGCGTTATGCCCGGGGGTGCGCACCGCCTTGACGCCGGGGATGGGCTCGGCCTCGTCGCCGAACAGCTCGGCGGCGCCGGCCTCGAAGAGCGGCTCCCAGTTGGCCGGGAAGTAGCTGGCGCGGTCCCGCTCGTTGGGCAGGCGTCCATGATCCACCTCCCCGCGCTGCAGCCAGTAGGTCGCCTTGGGGAAGGTGGGGACGATCTTGCCCCCCTGCTCCCGGGTGTTCCAACCGCAGTGGTCGAAGTGGAGATGGGAGAGCAGGACGTGATTGACGTCCCCCAGCTCGTAGCCCGCCCGGCGGATGGCGTCCGGCAGCCGCACGGCGTGGGGGTCCATGCCGTAGAGCCCCTGGAAGCGGGCGTCGTGCTTGTCGCCGATGCCGGTGTCGATCAGCAGGAGGTCGGAGCCGCGGGCCACCAGCAGGCAGTTGGTGCCCATCCGGATGCGGTTGCGCTCGTCCGGCGGCGCCGGCTTCTCCCACATCGTCCGCGGCACCACGCCGAACATGGCTCCGCCGTCCAGGCGGAACCCGCCGTCGCTCACCACGGTCAGCTCGAAGTCGCCCAGCTCCATACGGCCGGGAAGTCTATCCGAAGACCTTCCCCCCTGTCCCCTCTACGCTGTAGCCTTCCGGTACTTTTCGAGGACAACCGGATGACCTTCAGAAATCGCAATCATTGGATCGCCGGAGCTGCCCTGGCTCTGGCCCTCCTCCCGGCGGCCCCCCTGGCCGCCGCCGAGCCAGTCACCCCGCCCACCCTGGAGCAGATCATGGCCGATCCCGATTGGATCGGGAACCCGCCCG
>JAICSG010000975.1 GCA_025937035.1 Thermoanaerobaculia bacterium
ATGTCAGGATTTGGGGATGACAGTTGTCAGGGGGAATTCCGAGGAGCGACCGCCCGCAGGGCGGAATTTACTCAGCCTGGGGTGTCAACCCCAGGTAAGAGGCGTCCGGATAAACCCCAGCCCCGTAGGGCCGGCATGGTCCTGGGGTTAACTCAACCCGGCCGCGGCCTTGAAACGTGCGGATGCCCCCGCACCGAGAACCGCAGCGGCCAGAGGGCGGCCTCGCCGGCGTAGTCGACGCCGACGCGGGGGCTGGCTACGATCTCCTCCGCCGCCACCGGCTCCCCCTTGGTGATGCAGAGGGGGGGCTGGTCGAGCGGGGCGCCGTCGAGCTCGCGGCCGATGGCGAGGGCCTGGCAGATCTTGCCCGGGCCTCCGGCGAGATCTCCCGGCCTGGGGGCTCGGGCCCATCCCCGGTTCTCCCGCATCCTCTCCTCCCCCTCCACCGGCTCGCCCGCCCGCAGGAGCACGGCGCCGCCGGCGTCCGCCTCCCCGGTGACGGCGTTCAGGCAGAAGTGCATGCCATAGATCATGTAGACGTAGGCGAACCCTCCCGGCAGGTAGAGGCTCTCGTTGCGGGGGGTCCGGCGGCCGGACCAGGCGTGGCTCGCGCGGTCGGGCTCGCCGAGATAGGCTTCCGTCTCGACGAGACGGAGCACCAGCCGCTCGCCGTCCAGCTCGCGCACCAGATAGCGGCCCAGGAGATCCCGGGCCACGGTCTCGGCGGGACGGCGGTAGAAGGACTCGGGAAGGGGGCGGAAGCGGCTCACACCGGCACGGACGATATCATCCGCGTGCCGGTGGCACATGCCTTGCTCGGTTTGAGGTGACCGATTTCCATCCCCTTTTGACGGAGAGATGATGAATCCAATCCCCCCGCTCTTCGCCCAACTGCCGGACCCCTTCGCCGAGCGCTTCGATCCCGCCGCCCCCTGGGCGCTCCTGGGAGATCCCCTGGACGAGATTCTTGCCAGCCTGCCGTCGAGCGAGATCCATGGCCAGCTCTCACCCGAAGTTCACCTCGTGGGCGACCGGATCGTGATCTGCCCCGGCGCGCGCATCCACCCGACCGCGGTCATCGAGGGGCCGGTCTACATCGGCCGCGATGTCGAGATCCGCCCCGGAGCCTACCTGCGCGGCGGCATCTGGATCGGCGACCGTTGCGTGGTGGGAGCCAACACCGAGATCAAGCGGGCGATCCTCCTCCCCCACGCCAAGGCTCCGCACCTCAACTACGTGGGCGACTCGATCCTCGGCGCCGACGTGAACCTCGGGGCGGGCACCATCCTCTCGAACTTCCGCCACGACGGCGGCCGGATCCACGTCCCCCATGACGGCCAGCGGCTCGACACCGGCCGCCGCAAGCTCGGCGCGATCCTCGGCGACGGCGTCCTCACCGGCTGCAACTCCGTCCTCCACCCAGGCGTGGTGGTGGGCCGGGGGACCCAGATCTACCCCGGCGTGCAGCTCCGGCCGGGGGTGTACCCGGAGCGGAGCATCGTCAAATTGAGGCAGGATCTGGAGATCGTCGCCCAGGAGGCTTAGAGCACTCCGCTCGGCCGCGGGAACGCCTGCGTCACGGAGGTGTCGATCACCGGGTGGCTCACCACCATGAGGGTGCGGTCGTCGTCCGCCGGAGCGTTGCGGCTGAAGACCTCGACGCTGGCGAAGATGGCGTCCACCACGTCGCGGGCGGATTCCCCCTGGTGCTCGCGGGCCACCTCCAGCAGCCGCTCGACGCCGTACTCGCCGAGCGTGCGGCCGTGCTCGTCCCTCCCTTGAGTCTCGCAGATGCCGTCCGTGTAGAAGACCAGCATGTCCCCCGGCTTCATGGTGACGAAGCCGCGCTCGTAGGTGGCGTCGGGGAGCGGCCCCAGCACCGGGCCCCCCTCCTCCAGGTAGCGCACCTTGCCGTCCGCCGCGATGTGGATCGGCGGCGGATGCCCCGCGTTGACGTAGATGAAGACGCCGTTGACCTCCAGCTCGCCGTAGAACATCGACACGAAGCGGCTGGTCAAGGTGCTCTGGTGGATGATGTTGTTCATCCGCTCCACCGTACGCACGATCTTGAAGTCGCGCGCGAGGCCCATCCGCAGCCCCATGTAGATGTCGCGCACCTGGAGGGCAGCGGGCAGGCCGTGGCCGGAGACGTCGGCGATGGCGAGGCCGAGGATCTTG
>JAICSG010001044.1 GCA_025937035.1 Thermoanaerobaculia bacterium
GGTATGACCGGCTACTCAGGGTGCCCCGAGCTCGGGGCCATTCCCAGCGTCATGCTTGCCCGACCGGTCGCGACCGCCTGCGGGCCGTGGGCAAGGGTCGATCGGCTCTTGGGCTCCTCCGTGGCATCTCCGGGCCCAGCCTGCTGCTCCTAATACGATCGGCCGATGCCACGCAAGGCCAAGGTCAGACCGGACGAGCCCGGTTACGAGCGCATCCAGCAGGCCGGGCTCGAGCTCTTCGGCGAGCGCGGGTACGAGGCCACGTCGATCGCCGAGATCGGCGAGCGGGCCGGGATCACGAAGTCGGTGCTGTACCACTACTACCGTTCCAAGGGCGACCTCTACAGCGCTGTCCTCAGCCAGCAGACCGACGAGCTGATCGAGACCGTGAAGGCTGCCGTCGACGCCGATCCAGACGCGCCCAGGCTACGGGTCGGAGTCGAGGCCTATCTGGCGTTTCTCGCCGCGCGGCCGGAGGCATGGCGCCTGCTGCTACGCGACCGGCCCGCCGACCCCGAGCTGGCGCGGCTTCACCGCAAGCTCGAAGCCGATCGATCCCAAGCCCTGACCGAGAGTCTGACCGGAGAGCGCAAGCGGGCCGAGGAGAGGATCCACGTCGAACTGGTGGCGACGGCGATCAAGGCATTCGTCGCTTGGTGGTACGAGCACCGCGAGGTGCCCATCGGGCCGGTGGTCGATTCGATCGCGGCCTTCGCTGCCACGAGCATCGAGAACATCCCCGGCGCTCGGGCCGAATCGCGGGCATAACAGCTGGTCCGCGCCGACCGGGAAGGGCCTCGACCTACTCGGCCGGCTCCATGTAGAACAGCTCCGCCGATACGTCCTTGCCCGTGTCCATCCCGCTGATGAAGGCCCGTACCTTCCGGCCCAGAATGCGCTCGATGACCTCGTGGAATCTCTCCTCGGTCGCGTACTGGAAGTAGAGCCTGGTGTCGCGCAGGCGCTGATGCTCACCCATCCGCACCAGGGCTTTCTCCGCCTGGGTCTGACTGTGCTCCAGAGTGCAGAGGACGATGTCCCGCCCGACGAAGTCGGTTTTCGCCTTGGTCGGCCCGCGGCCGAATAGCTCTTTATAGAGACGGACCATCTCGCGGGAGATCTCCGCCCGAACGGAGTGCTCGGAATCCTCATCACCCTTGTGGGCGGCGGCTTGCTCGTTCATGCGTTGTTCGCAAACCCCTCCTCTGGGGTTAGAACCGCGCGCAAGGAGGAGGAGGATGAGAACCCGACGACGGAGTGGTCTAGTCGAGGGTAGCGGCTGACACTTCCTCCTAAGATCAGGAGGATGGGACACGCGTGAGGATCAGCAGGCTACCCACGACTCCACTACTTGCGGTGGGGATCCTCGCCGTACTGCTTCTGGGGGGATGCGGCAGGGCTGACGAAGGTACGCGGGAGGCTTCCGAGACGGTCAGCTCGCGGGGCCTCGATCCCCGCTTCGATCCGGCCGAAAGCCACTACGTCTCGCGCTGCGGCCGAGGAGCCGCTCCGATCGAGATCTCCGCCCCCGCGGGGACGGAGGTGGGCGTCGATGGAGATCGCCGCCGCAGCGGCGCGGTCAGGATCGAGACGAGAACCCCGCCGGGGGCAGATTTCCCGTTCACGATCAGCTCCTCGGGGCGCTCGCGGACCTACCACGTCCGCTGCCTGCCGGCCGACTTCCCGGCCTGGCGCTACGAAGGTCTGCGCCCCGCGCCTCGGGGCTTCTTCGTCGTCAGCTTCAAGGCCTCCCGCGATACCCCGCCCTGGGTCATCGTCTTCGACGACCAAGGCGTGCCGAGGTGGTGGTTCACCCCCCCGACGCGGGTCCTCTGGGGTCAGATCATCGCCAACGGCAACCTGGTCTGGGCGCGGTCTTTCGGCGACGGCTACGGGCTCGACCCCAGGATGGCCCACGAGATTCGCTCGCCGGCGGGGAAGCTCCTGCGCCTGGTGCAGACCGATGGCTCGATCGTGGACGGGCA
>JAICSG010000192.1 GCA_025937035.1 Thermoanaerobaculia bacterium
CAGCGCCGCGATCAGAAGGACCAGAAAGAAAAACGCGATCAGCCACCGCTTCCAGGTACGCCCCAGCTCCAGCGCGCGATCTCTCAGGATCTCCCACCAGAAAAGCCGGAAGAGCTGGCCGTCCGGAGACCGCATGGCCAGCACGGGGCTGGCCCATTCCGTGGAATCCTGGCGGAACATCGCGTGCCGTCCGCGAGACACCGCGAGATCGACCGGCTCCCGGCGGGAGAGCGAGGTGTAAAAGGATCGCGAGAAATCGATCGCCGCGCGGTCCGACACCGCAGACCGCATCGCCACGACCGCCGGAACGCGCCCCCGGACGAGGCTCTGCGCCAGGCCGGCGAAGGGATCAGAGCCTCCCCCGCGCGCTCCCTGGCAGACGTTCAGGACCACGAGACGGATGTCCGGATGGGCCTTCAGCAGGACGTTCAGCTCCTCCGCGCCAACCGGATCGGCCCTGCCGCCCTGGTCCTGGAGCAACAACATCCCGCCGCCCCGATCAGGGTCGAACGTGCCATGGCCGATGAAATGAAGAACGTGATAGGTCCGCTCCTGAAGCTCGTGGCGCAGGGTCTCCAGGGTCGCGTCTTCCAGCCGGTCGAGCTCGACCCGCTCCGCCTCCCGCAACTTTTCGAGGGCGCCTTTCAGATCGGTGAGCTCCTCTTGAACGGACAGGTTGCTGAGCCCCTCAGGGCAGGCGGAGATGGCGAGCACCCGGATCGGCGGTCTCACCCGGAGAGGCCGGACGGGCTCCGGCATCTCGATGTAGCGAACGACGGGCGTGGCGGGCAGAGAGGCCAGGAATCCCAGGACCTCCTCGTCGTAGAGGAGCTCCCAGGGCCAGTCCCAGAGATCCGGGGCATCCAGGTGCAGGCGGAGCCGGAGGCTCCTGCCCGTGCGCTCCGCTTCGTGGAGCCGCAGACGCCAGAGGGCCAGGACCTCGCGGGAGAAGACCTTTTGGAAAAGGGATTTACCGATTTGATGGGCGAGGGCGCTGCCCTCCGGAAGGGGGCTCTTCAGATCGCGGTGAGCTTCGCCGGCCCGGAGGCCGTGGACGTCGTTCGTCGAGCAGGGGGGGCCGAAATCCGAGCGCGCCTCTCTCCCGCTCTCCGGGTCCCGGACCCGCACCCGGTAGCCCTCGGCGGTCTTCCAGATCAGGAGATCGAAATTCTCCGCTCGCCTGGCTCCGGCCGTCCTTCCGCCTGGGCTCCCGCGCATGGCAGGAGATGAAGACACGCTCCGAGCCCGGCATGTTTATCGGGTGCATGTCCAAGCCCTTGCCTAACTAAGAGCCCTCGGGTCCGAAAATACCGGCGAGGTCCCGTGCGGCGTGGATGACGCGGAGCACATCCACCCCGGTGGAATCCGCTCGATAGAAGATCACATACTTCTCAAAATCTGGAATCGGCCAGGAGCGAACGTTCGAGAGCTTGGGATGTTTGAATCTCCGGCTCGTCCCGACTTCTGGAAAGGATCGGAGGCGGTCGAACGCTGATTCGGCAGCCTCTAAGAAACGCAGGGCCGCGTCCAGATTGTCACGAGCGATATAGCGAGACTGCTCATCGAGGTCGACTTTCGCCTTGGGGCGAACGACCAAGCGGTGCTTCACGATCTCTTTTCGGCTGCCCGCTGGCGCAACTGAGCCCGGAGCCGATCCCAATCCTCACGTTTCATCTCTTCAGGCTCTCCTTCCAGTGCCGCCAGCAGCTTCAATTCCAGAGCTTCTCGAGCCTTCTTCTCTTGAGCCTCGCGGATCAGTGACCGCACATACTCACTCGCCGTGCTGAATCCACCGGAGGAGACCTGGTCCTCCACAAACGCCTTGAGGCTCTCGGAGAGGGAAATGTTGAGCGTCGTCATACTGCCATCCTCCTCTACCAGCGTAGAGAAGATGGCAAAAATTGTCAAACTTTGCCAACCCTACCTCCCCGCCCCCACCCGGTTCGCCTCCACCTCGATCGTCACCCGCACCTCGTCCCCCAGCACGGGGCCAGAGTCGAGGATGTTGTTCCAGTTGATCCCGAACTCCTTGCGGTTGACGGTGAAGGTGGCCTCGAAGCCCGCCTTCTCGCTTCCGGGGACGGCGACCGTCCCCAGGAGCTGCACGGGGAAGGTGATCTCGCGGGTGACGCCGTGCATGGTGAGGTTGCCCGTGACCTCCAGGGTGTCCGCGTCCTTGGGGACTACCCGGGTGCTGGTGAAGGTCAGGGTCGGATACTTCGCGACCTCGAAGAAGTTCTTGGACCGCAGATCCTCGTCCCGGTCGTTGCTCGCGGTGTCGATCGACGCCGCCCGGACCGTGAGCTCGACGCTGCTCGCCGCCGGATTCTGCTTGTCGTACCGGATCACCCCGTCGAAGTCCCGGAAGCGGCCCGAGACGTTGGAGACGAAGTGGCGGATCTTGAAGTTGATGCCGCTGTGGTCGGCGTCCACCTTGTAGACGGTGGGGTCGGCCGCCGCCATCGCGGGCAGCAGGAGGGCCAGGGCCAGCAGGGAGGGGAGCCTGTTCATAGTTCGCCAAGTGAGTATAACCGAGCCCCCCTCCCTGGCCTCCCGGCCCTCCTACACGTTCCGCGTCGCGATCGCCGGAGGCACCCGCGCTCCCCGCAGGGCGGGCCCCAAGGCGGCGCCGAGGCCGATCGTCCAGAGGGCCAGGGCCCCGGCGGCTACCGTGGCGAGGCTCAGCTTGGCCCCGGCGACCCAGGTGACGATCCCGAAGTTGAGGCCGTAGGCGAGCAGCACGCCGAGGACCACGCCGAAGCTGGTCACCATCCAGTTCTCCAGCAGGAAGTGGCGGACGATCGCCAGCCGGTCGGCTCCCAGGGCGCGCCGGGTGCCGATCTGCCGCTGCCGCTCGGCCACCGAGAAGGAGGTCAGGCCCACGATCCCCAGCGCCGTCACCAGCACCAGCAGGGCCATCACGGCGTTGAGCGAGGCCACCAGGAGCCGGTCGCGGCCGTGGAACTCGTCGCGGCTGTCGACCAGGGTCCGCAGTTGGACGAAACGCCCCTTCTCCACTCCCAGCAGGGCCTTCTCCAACTGGGGCATCAGGGGCGCGGGATTCCCCTGGGTGCGGACCAGGTAGCGGGAGCCGAAGTCGAAGCCCACCGAGCGCGCGGGCTGGAACATGACCTTCTCGGAGGTGTTGCCGAACGGGTTGTAGAAGCGGTCGACGATCCCCACGATGGTGAAGCGCTGGGTCTCCTCGGCGTCGGCGACCGGCTTGCCGAGGGCGCCGCCGTTCGGGTAGAGCGCGTCGGCGAGGGCGCGGCTCACCACCACCGGCTGTACCTCGCTCAGGGGGGCGTCGGCCCCGTGGTCGTACTCCGCCTCGGTGAACCCCCGCCCCTGGACGATGGGGATCCCCAGGGTGTCGAAGAGGCCGGGGTCCGCCTCGGCGCTCTGGGTGCGGGCCGGCTCGCCGTGGGTGCCGGGAACCCGCACGGCGGTGATGTTGCCGCTGCGCTCCCAGGGCCGGAGGCCGGTGTGGGAGACCGCGCGGACTCCCGCCACGGTCGCCAGGGTCCGCCGGTCCTGGTCCACCAGCCGGTCGAGGACCTTCTGGTCCCGCAGGCGGTCGTCGAACGGGTTGGTCTGGATGGCGATCAGGTGCTCGTCGTCGAACCCCGAGGGCCTGGCGAGCTGGGCCCGGGTATCCAGGATCAGGCTCAGGCAGTTGGCCACGATGGCGAGGGTCAGCGCCACCTCGGCCACGATGAGGATCACCCGCGCGCGGCTGCGCAGGAGGGAACGGAAGATGGGTCCGAATTCCATTGGGGTCTCTCCTACTACTGGCTCTTGAGGTGACGGGCGGGCGGGATGGCGCAGATCCGCCACGCGGGGTAGAGGCCGGCGATGGCCCCGGCGAGGAGCGACAGGACGACGGCGGCAAGGACCATGGGGACGTCGAGTTGGAAGAACGCCACCCCCTTCGGGCCGTCGCCGTAGACGCGGTTGAGCACCGCGAGACCGGCGAGAGAGAGCAGCACCCCGAGGATGCCGCCGGCCAGCCCCATCAGCTCGCACTCCACGAGGTGCTGGACGAAGATTGTCCACCGGCTGGCCCCCAGGGCCCGGCGCACCCCCACGGTGGAGGCCCGGGCCAGGACCGTGCCCAGGAACAGGCCGATCAGGTTGAGCGCCGCCACCACCAGGAAGAGCAGCGAGATCACGGCCAGCGCCTTGGTCTGGGGCGGCACCACCTTCAGCTCCGCCATCAGGTCGAGGACGGAGGTCACCCGGTTGTTGAGCGGATGCGGGAAGCGGCCGTGCTTCTTCTGCTCGGTCACATAGGCGTCGACGAAGCTCCTGTAGGCCCGCACGGATTCAGGATTCGGCAGCTCGGCCCAGAAGCCCACGAAGAGGACCTCGTTCACCAGGAGCCGCGAGGCGTACGGGAGCTTCTCCTCGCCGGGGGCTGGGGTCCGCCAGCTCATCTGAAACTCGGCGGGCCGGAGCTCCATGGGGCCGGTGAGGGCGAGGGGGAGGAAGACCGGCTCCGGCGCGCCCAGCGGATCGCTGACCAGAGCGTAGGCCCGCACCCGCGGCCGCCAGGGGGCGAGCACCCCCACGATCTTCAGCTCGGTCTTCTCGATCCGGATGGTGCGGCCGACGCTGTTGGCGCCGCCGAACAGGCGGTCGTTGAGGGCCGAGCTGATCACCGCCACCGTCTCCGGCCTGGCGTCGGCCTCACGGCTCCACGGCCCGCCGTAGCGGAAGGGGACGTCGAACATGGGAAAGAAGTCGGCCGTGACCAGCCGGAGGCTCTGGCGCGACGGGCGCGTGCCGTCCGGCGGGAAGACCGTCCCCCGGGAGGCGAAGGTGGCCGTGCTGCGGGCCGGTACGCGGCTCTTGAGCAGCTCCTGGGCGTCGCGCCAGGTGATGAGCGGCGGCGGGGTCTGGCGGAACGGGTCGTCCGCAACCCCCCAGGAGTTCATCCGCACGTAGTGGAGGGAGCCGCTCTTGCCCGGCACGGGGTCCCGCGCCAGGACGTGATAGGCGGTGATGAAGGTCGTCGAGACCCCGACGCCGAGGGCGATGCCGAGCAGGATCAGCGCCGAGAGCACCGGATAGCGCCGGACGCTCTTCCAGGCGAGGCGGAGGTTGTAGAGCAGCATGATCGCCTCCTACCCCGCCACCTGACGCGAGGATTCCGTACGCTCCACCCGGTTCAGGGGGAAGGGGGTGATCCGCTCGAAGTCGACCAGCCGGCCGTCGGCGATATGGAGCTGCCGGTGGGCCCGCGCCGCGTGCTCCGGGTTGTGGGTGACCATGATGATGGTCGTGCCGGCCTCGTTGACCTGCTCCAGGATCTCCATGATCTCGCGCGCCATGGCGGAGTCGAGGTTGCCGGTGGGCTCGTCGGCCAGGATCAGCTTGGGATCGCCGGCCAGCACGCGGGCGATGGCCACCCGCTGCTGCTGGCCGCCCGAGAGCTGGGAGGGGAGATGGCGGAGGCGGGAGGAGAGCCCCACCATGGCGACCGCCTTCTCGATCCGCGCCTTGCGCTCCTTCGCCGGCAGGCGGCGGTAGCGCAGGGGGACGTCCACGTTGTCGAACACGTCGAGGTCCGGCAGCAGGTTGAACCCCTGGAAGATGAAGCCGATCTTCTCGTTGCGGACGCGCGACATCTCGCGGTCCGAAAGCCGGGAGACGTCCATCCCGTCCAGCCAGTAGGTCCCCTGCTCGAAGGCGTCGAGCAGCCCCGAGACGTTGAGGAAGGTGGTCTTGCCCGACCCCGAGGGGCCGGTGATGGTGACGAATTCCCCCTCGTCCACGGTCAGCGAAAAGTCGCGCAGCGCCCGGGTCTCGACCAGCCCCGTGCGGTAGATCTTGGATACGTTGTCCATCTTCAGCATCGGCATGGGAATCTCCCTAAAGTTGATCGAACGTCTTTGCTTTATGGGATCAATTAGCTTTTATGGGATCAATCAGCGCCGCACGAGGACGGTTTTGGCGCCGTTGAATTGCTCGGTGTCGGAGAGGAGGACGCGGTCCCCCTCCTTGAGCCCGTCGACGATCTCCACCTCGGAGACGCTGGTGGCGCCCACGCGGATGGGCGTCAGGGTGGCGAGGCCGTCGGCGAGCACGTAGGCCTGGCGTCCGCCCCCGGCTTCGAGGAACGGTCCGCGGGCCACCTTGAGGACGTTGGGACGGGTCTCGAAGACCAGCCGCAGGGAGACCCGCTGGCTCTGGCGCAGCCCCTCGGGCGGCGCGCCTTTGAATTGCACGGTCCCCTCGACCTGTCCCGCCCGCACCTCGGGGGAGACGGCGGTGAGGGTGCCCGGGACCTCGCGTCCGCCATAGGAGATCGCGGCGGGCGTGCCGATGGCGGCCTCGGCGGCGTAGGACTCGGGGATCTCGACCTGGATCTCGTACTTGGAGAGATCGACGATGGTCAGCAGCGGCGCGTTCTGGGCCACGGCGTCGCGGTCCTGGGCGTCGACGGTGGCCACCAGGCCGTCGAAGGGGGCGCGGATGGTCAGCTCCCCCACCCGCCGTTCGAGGTCGGCCACGACCAGGCGCTGGCGCTCGACCTGGCGGCGGCGGTCCTGGACCTCGAAGTCGCGGGACTCGCGGCCGAGGCTCCCCCCCTTGTCCGCCTGCTCGAGCTGCACCTCGGCCACCCGCACGGCGTCGCGGGCGCGCTCGTAGTCGACCTCGTTGAGGAGCCCCTCCTTGCGGAGCTTCTCCGCTCGCTCGAGGTCGCGGCGGGCGGCGTCCAGGCTGACCCGCCGGAGCTTGACGGTCTGCTCGTCCCCCTGGTTCTGTTGGCGGGCGGAGAGCTCGCCGCGGGCGAGGTCGGACTCCATCGACTGGAGCCGGGCAGCCTCCTGAGCCCGCTGCGACTTGAGGTCGGGGCTCTCGACGGTGGCGAGGATCTGCCCCTTGCGGACCGCCTCGCCGGCCTTCACGGCCAGGGCGACGATCCCCTGGGCGGGGCTGTACAGCCGGGGGTGGTTGGCGGCGACGACGCTCCCCTGCACGGAGACGTCGCGCTGGAGGTCGCCGCGGGTGACGGTGGCGATCTGCAGCCGGTCGAGGTCGACCGACTGCTCGGCCCGCGCCCACCGCTGGAGCGACGGGGCCAGGACTGCGGCCAGGATCGCCACCCCGGCGGCGGCCCCCACTCCGATCTTCACGCGCCGGGAGAGCCCCGGCGCCTTGTCGACGATCTGGTCCATG
>JAICSG010000307.1 GCA_025937035.1 Thermoanaerobaculia bacterium
AGACCCTCCACCTGCTGGCGGCGCGGGTCGACTTCCTCCCCTACCGGTCGGTGCGGCGGGAGATGGCCTACGGCGGCGAGTACGGCAGCGAGGTGGCCACGGAGCTCACTGGCGTCCCCCTGCGGGTGACCGCGGGCAAGCTGCCCCCCGCCGGCCAGCTCGCGGGCTGGCTGGCCGCGGAAGGCAAGCCGCTCCCCGTGGACGCCGTGGAGGAGGGGCCGGCGCAGCTGTTCGTGGTCACCGCCGTCTCCGGGGACGATCTCGACACGAAGGTCCGCAAGCTCCAGAAGCTCACCTGGAACCTCCTCGGCCCCGGCGACGAGATGCTCTTCGTCTCCCCCTCGCCGCAGCGGATCGCCGGCTCGAACGAGACCTCGGACCTGTTCCCGATCACCCCGCCCAACCGCTCCCTGCGGGATGGGACGACCGACCTCTTCCAGTCCCTGCGGAAGGTCAAATTTCCCAAGCTGGACAAGCCCGCTTGGCGGGTGGCCGACGCGGTGGCGTCCGCGGGCCTGGCGGCGATGACCCAGAACCGCCGGCGGGCCGTGCTGCTGGTGCTCGCGGGGGACCGGGAGGACGAGAGCCTCTACGACCCGGCCACCGTCCGCCGCTTCCTGGCCGCCCTGCGGGTGCCGCTGTTCGTCTGGTATCTCGGCACGCCGCAGCCGGGATCCGAGGCGGCGGCCTGGGGGGCCGAGGAGGTGACCCAGACCTGGCACGCCGCGGCCCGGGCGGACCGTGTCCGCAAGGAGCTCGACTCGCAGCGGATCGTCATGGTCGACGGCCGCTACCTGCCGCAGTCGATCGCCCTGACCCCCAAGGCGGCCGGAGCAGAGCTGGTGAGCGGCACACCGTAAAGGAGAGAGCGCTACAATCGCCTTCTCTCCTGGAGGTGCCGCCATGATCGCCTTCGTCACCCTTCTCCTCGGTCTGATCTCGGGGGTCTATCCCATCGAGGTGACCGTCAGCGGACCCGTGGCGGCGGTGGAATTCCAGCTCGACGGGGCCGCGGTGGGGCGGGTCGAGCATCCGCCCTGGATCGGGCGCGTCAATCTGGGAGCGGATATCCTGCCGCACCAGCTCGTCGCCCGCGCCCTGGACGCCCAGGGCAAGGAGATCGCGAGCGTCACCCAGTGGATCAACCTGCCGCGGCCTCCGGCCGAGGTCCAGGTCGTGCTGGAAAACGACGGGAAAGGGGTCCCGAGGTCGGCGCGGCTCGCCTGGCAGAGCGTCAACGGCGTCAAACCGGCGTCGATCGATCTCACGCTGGACGGCGAGCCGCTGGCCGTGGACGGCTCCGGCCAGGCCGCCCTCCCGCCGAAGGACCTGAGCAGCCTGCACGTCCTCTCCGCCCAGCTCTGGTTCCCGCCGGGGGTGACGGCCCACCGGGACGTGGCCTACGGCGGCCAGTACGGCAGCGAGGTCTCGACCGAGCTGACCGCTCTGCCGGTGCGGGTCCGCCCGGGAGCGGCCCTCCCTCCGCCCCCGGGGCTCGCGGGGTGGCTCACCCTCGGCGGCCGGCCGCTGGCCGCCGACGCGGTGGAGGACGGGCCCGGCAAGGTCATCGTGGTGCGGGTGCCCTCGGGCCAGGAGATCAGCGACAAGCTGGCGGCCTCGAACCGGCGGCTGAGCTACCTCGACTTCCGGGACCGGATGCGGCTCGGCCCCGAGGACCGGGTGCGCTTCCTCTCCCTCGCCAGCAGCCCCTACCGGCAATCGAAGATCCCCGCCGAGCTGTTCGGGCTGTCGCGCGAGCTCACCGCCAAGGACGGGGGTGTCTTCTGGCTCCTCTCGGGATACACCTATCTCAATCCGCCCAAGGCGGGCGAGCAGCGCATCGCGGACGCGGTGGCGGTGGCCGGGCTCCAGGCCGCGGCCGAGAACGACCGCCGGGCCGTGGTGCTGGTGCTGGGCGGCCACGAGCAGGACGCCAGCCGCTACGATCCGGCGATCGTCCGGCGCTACCTCGAAGCGGTCCACGTGCCGCTCTTCGTCTGGAGCCTCTACGGGGCGGGAAACTCGGCGGCCCGGGCCTGGACGGAATCCTGGGGGAAGGTCGAGGACATCTCCTCCCTCCCCAAGCTGGAGGCCGCGGTGAACCGGCTGAAGGCCGAGCTCGCCTCCCAGAGGATCGTCTGGCTCGACGGCCGCCACCTGCCGCAGGCGATCACGCTGGGGCCGGAGGCCAAGGGGGTGGAGATCGTGACGGGGACGCCGTAAGGCCTCACCCCCGCGCCAGCGCCGCGATCCCCTCCAGCAGCCGGTCGATCTCCTCGCGGGTGTTGTACATGACGATCCCCGTGCGGAGCACGCCCCCCCGTTCGAGGAGCCCCAGGACCTCGATCGGCCGGATGGCGTAGAAATGGCCGTCCCACACCTGGAGCCCGCGCCGGCCCAGGGCCCGGGCGGCTTCGATGGCGGGGACGCCGTCGAGGGTGATCGAGACCGTGGGCGCGCGCGGGCCCGAGAAGTCCGGCCCCCAGACGGTGACCCCCGGGATGCGCCGGACGTTGTCGTGGTAGTAGGCCCCCACCTCATGCTCATAGCCGGCGATGCCGTTCATGGCGGAGACGATCCGCTCGCGGAGGCTCCCCCCCTCCCCCCAGGAGGCGATGTACTCGACCGCCGCCTTCACGCCGATCAGGGCCGCGTGGTTGAGGGTCCCCATCTCGATCCGGGACGGCCCTTCCGCGTCCTGCACGCGCAGCCGGTCCGTGGGCAGCCGGTCGAGCAGGCCGGGCCGGGCGTAGAGGATGCCCACGTGCGGCCCGTAGAACTTGTAGGCCGAGCAGAGGAGGAAGTCGGTGTCGAGCGCCACCACGTCCAGCGGGAGATGGGCCGCGTAGTGGACGGCGTCGAGGAGCAGCCAGGCGCCCACCTCCCGGGAGAGCCGGCGGGCCAGCGTGGCGTCGGTGACCGTGCCGAGCGCGTTCGAGGCGATCCCCATCGCCACCAGCCGGGTCTTTGGAGTCACCTGCCGGGCGAGATCCTCCGGATCGAGCCGGCCGTCCCGCCGCAAGGCTACCTCGCGGATCACGATCCCCCGCTCTTGGAGATTCAGCCAGGGCCCCCGGTTCGCCTCATGGTCGAGCTGGGTGATGACGATCTCGTCCCCCGGCGCCATCTCCCGCGCCAGGGCGTAGCTCAGCGAGTAGGTCAGCGTGGTCATGTTCTGGCCGAACGAGATCTCCCGGCCGCTCGGCGCGCCCAGGAAGGCGGCCACGGTCTCGCGGGTCTCGTCGAGCAGGCGGTCGGTCTCCCGCGAGGTGGGGAACTCGCCGTGGGTGTTGGCGTTGGAGGTCCGGTAGTAGCCGGACATCGCCGCGATCACCGGCTCCGGCACCTGGGTGCCCGCCGGGCCGTCCAGGAAGGCCAGAGGGACGCCGTCGACGGTGCGGGCCAGGGAAGGAAAGTCCCGGCGGCAGCGCTCGCAGTCCTCCTTCGTGAAGGGCCGCATCACCAGACCCCCCGCACGCCGAAGGCCACATAGGCGCCGTCCGAGAGCGGCAGGCCGGGGAAGAACCCCTCCGACTTGGCTCCCGCCTTGGCCGAGATCCCCCAGCGGTCCGCGAACAGGGTGTCGACCTCCGCCGTGGTGTTCCAGCCGGTCCCCGTGCGGATGCGCTCGCGCGAGTCGGGCTCGCTCCAGGTGTCGGCCGAGAGCCCGAGCTCCGCGGCCCTCCCCAGGGGGAAGCCGTGGACGGCGGCGCCGAAGCCGTAGGCACGGTCGATCGAGGAGTCGAGGTCGCGGACGTAGATCGTGTACACCCCCCGGCGGGTGGCGGCGTGAAGGTCGAGGAAGCGCGAGACCTCCTGGGGGCCGAGGGCGCCGCGGGTACCGATCATGAGCCCCACGCCGTCGGAGAGGCGGAGGGTGGGGGCGTGCACCCTCACCTGGCCGCCCAGGACGTGCTCGCGGAAGTAATTGACCATCGAGCCCACCAGGACCGGATCGAGGAGGTTCCAGAGCGCGGTGGCCCGCATGGCGTCGTAGTTGTGCTGGAGCAGCGGGTCCTGGCCGTCCGGCCCGTAGGTGCCGTCCCAGACCGACGCCGGATCGGCCCCCCGCCGCTGCGCCTGCCGGGAGAACAGGTAGTAGGCCATGTCGTTGCCGTCCCGGTACTGCTGGAGGAAGCCGTTGGGATCGCTCCTCGGGTTCTTGACCTCGGCGACGTAGAGGGTGAGGTCGAGCTTGGACATCAGGGCGAGCGGCGCCTTGGCGCCGTCCGCCCCCTCGGGGCGCAGGAAGTCGAGCAGTGCCCGGTGAGCCATCACTTGGTCGGCCTCGGTGCCGGCGGCGCCGATGAGGGCGTTCCCCTCGTTGGTCTTCGGGGGGCGCCGGGTGCCGGTGGCGGCCGAGAAGTCGAAGTGGAACGCGTAGCTGGGGGAGAGCCCGAATTCGCGCGCCCGGCCGCCGTGGCCGTCCACCTCGTGCTGGATCAAAAGCACCGCCGCCCCCACCGGAAACTCCCACGCCGGCGCCAGCCCCGGATGCCGCTCCCCGACCCCCGCGATCGAGCCGAAACCCCGGCTGATGGCGCTCTGGAGAGACATCACGGTCCGGCCGCCGTAGTCCATCTCCGGCTCGGTGCCGTAGCCGAGGAAGAGGGGGTCCCAGGGGAAGGGCGGGGCTTGAGCGTGCAGGGCGGAGGGGAGGAGCAGGGCGAGGAGCAGGACGGCGCGTCTCATGGGCAGGAAGTCTATACGCCCGGGGATTAATCCCCGGGCTACGAAGCAAACGAAAAAGCCGGGTGAACCCGGCTCGAAGAAAGGTGCATGGGAGCCGGCTTCAGCCGGCTTTTCGGTGGCAACGTAGCCCGGGGATTGATCCCCGGGCGGACCGGCGGTCCTACTCCTCCCGCACCGCCACCGTCCTCACCTCCCCCTTGTGCTCTTTCCGCCCCTTCCGCCCGCCCCCCATCACCTCCTTCGGATGCTCGGCCATCGCCATGGCGACCATTCGGTCCAGCCGGCCGTCGACGCGGACCAGGGTCAGCTCGTTCTTCTCCAGGGAGACGACGAAGAGGTTGCTCAGGGTGCCGTCGTCGGTGCCGCGGACGTAGACCCAGGTGCTCTCGTTCGCCTCGTGGGTACGGACCAGCTGCGACCAGCCGTGGGCCTTGAGCTCGCGGTCGAAGCGGGGATCCGCCGCCAGGCCGTTCAGGGCGGGCAGGTTGTGGACCTTATAGCTGGCGACGTCGACGCTGTGGATCTGGCGGAAGATCTCCGCCCCCCCGCGGTCGTCCTCGTCGTGGGCGGCCAGGCGGACCACGCCGTGCAGCAAACCCATGGTGAAGCGGCCGAGATGGACGTGCTCCTCCGGCTCGAAACGGGCCTCGGGGAAGCGGCGCTCCAGCTCCCAGCGCACCTCCGAGACCGTGGGGGACCCGCCGCAGCCGGCGAGCAGGAGGGCCAGGGACAGCGAGGCAACGAGACCGAAGAGACTGAGGAATACGGCACCTACTTCTGCATCAACCCCTCCTGCGAAGGCGAGGCAGATGGCCCCGAGCAGTTCTGCCAGCAGTGCCGCGATGCCCGCAACATGCCGCTCCTGGAAACCTCCGGGAGCTGCCC
>JAICSG010001093.1 GCA_025937035.1 Thermoanaerobaculia bacterium
CTGGAAATCCTCCTTCTTCAGGCCGGTGATGGGCTCCCCCTTCTTGTCGGTCACGTAGACGTCGAGGTTGACCACGCTGACCTCGATCGACTCCTTGAAGCTCTGGTCGGCGGGGGGCTCCTCGGCGGCCAGGACCAGCGCGGGCGCCAGGAGCAGCAGGCCGAGCGCCAGCCCGGCGGCCCGATGAGAGCAACGGCGAAGACGGGTCTTCATGGGGTTCTCCTCTTCGATTACTTCCGCGCCGCGGCGTCCACGGCATCGACCGTGATCTCCCGCCGCAGATAGGACGTCGCCGCCGCGGCCTCGTCCCGGATGCCCACCCCCAGCGCGTAGAACCCGGGCTTCAGCGGGATGGCGATCTCGTGGGTGTACTCCTTCTTCGAGCCGGCCGCGGCCTCAGGCTCAGGGACCTCCACCGTCACCAGCTTGGTCTGGCGGACCGGCGTCGTCGAGCCCTCGCCGCTCGCCACCACGTAGAGCCGGAGCTGACCCTGACGGCTGGTCCCGTTCGGCTGCAGGAAGAGCTTGGCGATCGGCACCTTGACCCGTACCAGCGTCTCTCCGGGCTTCTTGCCCGGGACGACCTCCAGCTTCGCCTCCAGGGGGTTGTCCTCCGGGCCGAAGCGCATCACCGCCAGGGTGGCCTCGGCCACGGTCTCGCTGACCGGCTTGTCGCGGTACCACTGGCGGTAGCGCACCTGAGCTCCCCGGGTCCTCACCTTCACCTCGATCTTGTGCTCCACCTCGTCCCCCGCCCGCTTCGGCTGATAGCCGATCGAGTAGTAGGTCTCGAAATCCTGGGCGACCTTGGCCAGGGCGCCGGGCACATCCGTGGCGTTGAGCAGGGCCCGCCCGCCGGTGTCGTCGGCCAGGAAGCGGAGCCCGGCCTGGCGGATCTCCACCGTGACCGAATCGAACAGGGAGACCGCGCTGCCGTCCCGCGTGCCGTAGGCCTCGATGGGATAGAAGGCCACGCGGTTGCGGCTGGCGTGCGCGGTGAGATCGCGGAAGCGCGGCGTCAGGTCGAACTTCTCGGCGCTCATCGCCGAGATGTGCTGGCCACCGCTCGCCTTGGGGGCGCGGGAGTAGGCGGTGAACAGGTCCAGGCCGGGGGTCAGCGGCAGGCCGTCGCTCACGTAGAGGACGGCCTTGCGGCCGGGCAGGCCGGCCAGCCAGCTCACCACCGAGTCGAGGGCGTCGAGCGCCCCCCGCACCATGATGCTCTCCTCGCCGGCCCAGGCATCGAGCTGCCCCTCCACCTCGGCGCCGATCGGATCCCCGCCCGGGGTGCGCTCCCCGCCGAGCTGCGCCGACGCGATGCTCTGGGCCGCCTGGCTGAAGCTCTGCTGATACTTGCGGACGTCGGTCCGGAGCTTCAGGATCTCCGCGAGGTCCGCGTCCACCAGCTTGAGGTCGGGGGTGAATTGCCGGCGGATGTCCAGCTTCTGGTCGTAGCGGACGAGCATCACCTCGTCCCCCGGCTTCAGCTCGGAGTGCAGGAACCTCCCCACGTTCTGCAGGATCCGCAGGCGGTTCGCCTGCGAGAGGTTGACGTCGTCGACGAACACCACCAGTCGCAGCCGCTGCGACACGGGGCGCTCCGGAGACGCCGGGCCGGGGCCTCCGGAGACGGCCGGGGCCGCCGCCGGCGCCGTCCCGCGGCTCTCGGCGAAGAAGTTCGAGATCTCCACCGGATTGCCGTCCTCGAAGACCTGGAAATCCTCCTTCTTCAGGCCGGTGATGGGCTCCCCCTTCTTGTCGGTCACGTAGACGTCGAGGTTGACCACGCTGACCTCGATCGACTCCTTGAAGCTCTGGTCCGCGGGGGGCTCCTCGGCGGCATGGCACAACGCGGGCGCCAGGA
>JAICSG010000722.1 GCA_025937035.1 Thermoanaerobaculia bacterium
AATCCCCACCCGTGAAGGCCTTCTACTGCGATCACTTCGTTCTCCCCCTGCCCGAAGGCCACCGCTTTCCGATGGAGAAGTACAGCCGGCTGCGGCAGCGGGTCCTGGCGGCGGGGATCGTGGCGCCGGGGGACCTGACCGTCCCTCACGCGGCGACCGACGAGGAGATCCTGCGCGCCCACGACCCCGAGTACCTGCGGCGGGTGGCCGCGGGCGAGCTCGACCGGGCCGAGGCGCGCCGGATCGGCTTCCCCTGGTCTCCAGAGATGGTGGAGCGCTCGCGTCGCTCGGCCGGGGGGACGATCGAGGCCTGCCGCGCGGCCCTGGAGGACGGGGCGGCGGTCAACCTCGCGGGGGGCACCCATCACGCCTTCCGCGACCGCGGCGAGGGGTACTGCGTCTTCAACGACGCCGCCATCGCCTCCCGCGTCCTGCAGGCCGAGGGGCTTATTGGACGGGTGGTGGTGATCGACTGCGACGTCCATCAGGGGAACGGCACGGCGTCCATCTTCGAGGACGATCCGACCGTCTTCACCTTCTCGATCCACGGCCGCAACAACTTCCCTTTCCACAAGGAACGGAGCGATCTGGACGTCGAGCTGCCGGACGGCACGGGGGATGCAGAATACCTGGCCGCGCTGGAGGCCGGGCTCGAGCGGGCCCTGCCGGCGGCGCGGGCCGACCTCGCGATCTACGTCTCGGGAGCCGACCCCCACGAGCGCGATCGCCTGGGGCGGCTCAAGGTCTCGCGGGCCGGCTTGAGAGAGCGCGACCATCTCGTCTTCGCGCATTGCCGGCGGGCGGGCCTGCCGGTGGCCGCGGTGATGGCCGGCGGCTACAACGTGGACGTGGCGGAGACAGTCGAGATCCATCTCCAGACCGTGGCCGAGGCCCGGCGCCATGCTGAGATCCGGGGTGGATTTCCTCTAGAATCCCTTACCGGAGCCCATCCCAACCGAACCATAGGAGACGACTCATGATGACTTCCGTCCGTCGCGCGGCCCTGGCCGCAATCGTGCTGGCGCTCGCCTTCCGCGGAGGGCTGCTGGCTGCCGGGGAGGGGAGGATCATCGCCACGATCACGGATGACAAGGGGGCGCCGGTCGAGGGGGCGAAGGTCGTCCTGACCCGGCCCGGGACAACCTACAAGCTGGAGAAGGTGAGCGACAAGAAGGGGCAGGTCATGCTCCTGGTCCTCGACGCCACCCAGGAATATCAGCTCCATATCGAGAAGGGAGGCTACGGCCCCTACGACGGCCCGGTCAAGCCCAAGGTGAGCGACACCGTGCGGATGTCCTTCACCCTGCCGACGGCCGCGCCGCAGCCCGCCGCCGAGGCCCCCAAGGAGCTCTCCGGGGCCGACCAGGCGATCCTGGCCTACAACGAGGGGGTGGGGGCGCTCAAGGCCGGCAACGTCGCGGGCGCCCTGCCCAGCCTGGAGAAGGCGGCCTCGCTCAACCCCAAGCTGCCGGAGGCCCAGGTGGCGCTCTCCGAGGCCTATCTCGAGCAGAAGCGCTACGGCGACGCCCTCGCCGCCGCCGACCGTTTCCTCGCTTTGAAGCCGAACGACACCGAGGGGTTGCGGGCGCGCTACGACGCCCTGAAGGGCGCCGGGGACAACGACAAGGCCCGCGAGGCGCTGGACGCCCTGGCGGCGGCCGATCCCAAGAGCCCGGAGGCGGCGGTGCGCTACTTCAACGAGGGGGCCGAGCGGGCCCGCACCGGCAAGCTGGAGGACGCGGCGGTCTTCTTCGAGAAGGTCGTCCAGATCGCCCCCGCCGATCCCAAGTTCGCCAAGGCCCACTACGTCCTGGGCCTCACCTACGCCAAGGACGACGCCAAGAAGGCGCAGGCCAAGGAGCAGCTCAACACCTTCCTCCAGATGGCGCCCAACGATCCGGACGCCGCCACGGCGAAGGAGATGCTGGCGTATTTGAAATAGGGCCTACACCGGCAGCCGCAGCAACGCCTCGCACCCCGGATCGGGCGTCCGGTTCTCCAGGGTGAGGGTGCCACCGTGGGCCTCGGCGATCTGCCGGGAGAGGGCGAGGCCGATGCCGGTCCCTCCCGGCTTGGTCGTGTAGAAGGGGACGAAGAGGTTCTCGGTGTTCGAGAGCCCCGGCCCCTCGTCCTCGACGCGCACGGCGACGTACCCGCCTTCCACCTGCCAGCCCACGCCCACGCCGCCGCCGGTCAGCAGGGCCGCGTCCGCGGCGTTGCGGATCAGGTTGATCAGGAGCTGCTCGATCTGGTCCGCGTCCGCCACGATGGTCAGCTCCGGCCCCTTCTCGACGTAGACGGGCAGCCGGGTCTCCAGCGTGGCGGTACGGCGGATCAGGGAGGAGAGCTCGAACGGCGCCCGGCGCGGGGGAGGGAGGCGGGCGAGCCGCGCGTAGGCCGCCATGAAGCGGATCAGGGCGCCCGAGCGGTTGCCGATCACCTCCAGGCCGTGCTGCATGTCCTCCTTCCAGTCCTCCGGCGGCGGCTCGCGCTGCAAGAGGCCCGCGAGGGTCGAGGACATCGAGTGAATGGGAGCCAGCGAGTTGTTGAGCTCGTGCCCGAGCACGCGGATCAGCCGTCTCCAGGCCTGCCGCTCCTCCTCCCGCAAGGTCTGCGAGAGGTCCGAGATCACCAGCAGGCGATGGGGGAGCCCCTGCTCGCGGAAGGTGCTGCGGCGGATCTCCCAGCGCCCCGGGCCGCCGGGGAAGGTGACCGAGACGGCGCGCGCCCCCTCGCCGTCCAGGAGCTCGGCCAGGCCCATCTCCCCGGCCGGCTGCCCCAGCAGGCGCTCACCCGGAGCGGCGAGCAGGCGCTCCCCCGCGCGGTTGACCAGCCGGAGCTGGCCGTGGTGATCGAAGGCGAACACGGCCACGTCCACCTCGTCGATCACGCGATGGAGGAGGGCGGCCGCCTCCACGGCCCCCAGCCGCTGCTCGCGCAGCACCTCGCCGATGGCGTTGACCTCGTGGACCACCTCGGCCAGGGCGTCGACCTCCTGAGGCTGGCGGGCGCGCAGCGAGAAGTCCCCCTCGCGCAGGGCCGAGAGGAGGTTGGCGAG
>JAICSG010001233.1 GCA_025937035.1 Thermoanaerobaculia bacterium
CCCGAGCTGTCGCTGACCGGCTACCGGCTCCTCCACCTGACTCCGAGGGTGGCGCTCCCCCTCGGCTCGCCCGTGCTGGCCCGGCTGGCCGAGGCGGCCGGACCCATGCGCGTGATCGTGGGCCTCGTGGAGGAGGGGGAGCGCGGGGTGCTGCACAACAGCGCCGTGCTGCTCGCCGCGGATAAGCCCGTCCACGTCCATCGCAAGCTCTACCTGCCGACCTACGGCATCTTCCAGGAGGAGCGCTTCTTCGGCGCCGGCCGGAAGCTGGAGACCTTCCGCCTCCCCTGGGGGACGGCCGGGCTCCTGATCTGCGAGGACCTCTGGCACCCCGAGCTGGCGCGGCGCCTGGCGGTGGCGGGAACCAAGCTGCTGATCGTGGTCTCGGCCGCCCCCGGCCGCATCGGCGCCGGGGCCCTCCCCGAGAGCCACGAGAGCTGGCAGACGCTCACCCGCGCCACGGCCCTGCTGAACACCTGCTGGGTCGCCTACTGCAACCGCGTGGGCTGGGAGGAGGGGTCCTTCTATCCGGGGGGCAGCCACATCGTGCGCCCCGGGGGGGAGATCGCCGCCAGCGCGCCGCTGCTCGAAGAGCACCTGCTGGTGACCGAGATCGATCTGCGCGACTCCGACCGCCTGCGCTGGCGCCTGCCGCTGCTCGACGACGAGCGCTCCGATATCCAGGGACCAGCGGAGGGCCCGGCGGCGTGATCCGGCGCGAGCAGGTCCGCGGGCGCCTGGAGCTCAACGCGCCGCTGGCGGAGGCGGTGCTGACGAGCTTCATCCGCGACGCCGTCGAGACCTCCGGCACCCAGGGGGTGGTCGTGGGGCTCTCCGGCGGCATCGACTCCTCGCTCTCGGCCGCCCTGGCCGCCCGGGCCCTGGGCCCGGAGCGGGTCCACGGCTTCCTCCTCCCCTACCGCACCTCGTCGCCGGAATCCGAGCGCGACGCCCGCGCGGTGGCGGAGCATCTGGGCATCCCGCACCGGGTGATCGACATCTCCCCGATGGTGGACGCCTACTTCGAGATGGAGCCGGACGCGCCGGCCGACCGGCGGGGGAACAAGATGGCCCGCGAGCGCATGACCATCCTCTTCGACCAGGCCAAGAAGCTCGATGCCCTGGTGCTCGGTACCTCGAACAAGACCGAGATCCTCCTCGGCTACTCGACCGTGTTCGGCGACAACGCCAGCTCGCTCAACCCCCTGGGGGACCTCTACAAGCACCAGATCTGGCAGCTCTCGCGGCACCTGGGGCTCCCCGCGGAGGTGATCGACAAGGCCCCCTCGGCCGACCTCTGGCCGGGGCAGACCGACGAGGGGGAGCTCGGCTTCTCCTACGAGACGGCGGACGAGGTGCTCTACCTGCTGTTCGATATGGGATTGAGACCCGATGAGGTCGTGGCCCGCGGCTACGACGAGCGGGTGGTGAAGCGGATCGTGAGCCTGGAGGCCCGCTTCCGCTTCAAGCGGCGGCTGATGCTGATCGCCCGCCTCTCGGGGAGCGCGGTGAACCTCGACCAGGAGATCCCCCGGGATTGAAG
>JAICSG010000995.1 GCA_025937035.1 Thermoanaerobaculia bacterium
CCCCCCTTCGCGGACACCCTCGAATGGCCGGCCGGCGTCGAGCGGATCGTGGTGGATGATACCGATTTCGCGGGTCCCGCCCTGGAGCCGCTGCCGGCGTCCCAGGGGCCGGAGGACCTCGCCTACGTCATCTTCACCTCCGGCTCCACGGGGCTGCCCAAGGGGGTGATGATCGACCACCGGGGGGCCCTCAACACCTGCGTGGACGTCAACCTGATCTTCGACGTCGGCCCGGACGACCGGGTGCTCGCCCTGTCGCAGCTCAGCTTCGACCTGTCGGTCTACGACATCTTCGGGCTGCTCGCCGCGGGCGGCGCCCTGGTGATCCCCGACGCCGGGACCAACCGCGATCCCCTCCACTGGTCCGAGCTGTGTGCCCGTGAGGGGGTGACGGTCTGGGATTCGGTGCCGGCTCTGATGGAGATGCTGATCGAGTACGGGGCCGGCCGCCCCGGTGCCCTCGCCTTCCCCCTGCGCGCCGTGACCATGTCGGGGGACTGGATCCCGCCGAGCCTGCCGGACCGCATCCGGTCGGCCTTCCCCGGCGTCCGGATCGTCAGCATGGGCGGCGCCACCGAGGCCTCGATCTGGTCGATCCACTACCCCATCGGCGAGGTCGGGGAGGACTGGGTGAGCATCCCCTACGGCCGGCCGATGCGGAACCAGACCTTCCACGTCCTCGACCACCAGTTGGAGCCGCGGCCCGTGGGGGTGCCGGGGGCTCTCTATATCGGCGGCATCGGCCTCGCCCAGGGGTACTGGCGCGACGAGGAGAGGACGCGCGCCTCCTTCGTCGTCCATCCGCGGACGGGCGAACGGCTCTACCGCACCGGAGACCTCGGCCGCATGCTCCCGGACGGCAACATCGAGTTCCTCGGCCGCGACGACTTCCAGGTCAAGATCCAGGGTCACCGCATCGAGTTGGGGGAGATCGAGTCCGCTCTCGCCCAGCATCCGGCGGTGTCCACGGCCGTGGTCACCGCCTGGGGCGACCTCCGCGGCGCCAAGCAGCTCGCCGGCTATGTGGTGCTCAAGAAGCCCGGAGAAGGTGTGGAGGAGGCGCTGCGCCGCGAGGACGGCCGCGCCTGGGCCGACCTGCCCGGGAGCTCCGGCGCGCCCTCGCTCCTGGCCCGGCGCCGCTTCCACCGCGTGCCGGTGCCGCTGGACGACCTCGGCGCCGTGCTCGCCGCGCTGCTGCGCCTCGACATCGAGGGCTCGCCCTTCCCCAAGCTCCGCTACGGCTCGGCGGGCAGCCTCTATCCGGTGCAGGCCTACGTCTACGCCGCGCCCGGCCGGGTGGAGGGGCTGCCGGCCGGCGCCTATTACTACGACCCGAGCGGCCACGGCCTGGTGCTGCTCGCCGAGGGGGAGCGGATCGGCGTCGGGCTGCTCGCCGCCGCCGACCGGCCGGTGTTCGAGGAGGCCGGGTTCGCCGTCTTCCTGGTCGCCCGCATGGCCGCCATCACGCCGCTCTACGGCGCGCAGAGCCGCCGGTTCGTGGCCCTCGAGGCCGGCCTGATGGCCGAGCTGCTGGCCGGCGTGGCGGCGGAGCGCGGCCTCGCCCTCTCGCCGGCCGCGGGGAGGCTGGACGAGCTGCGCGGTGTCCTGGACCTGGAGGAGAGCCACGAGCCGCTACTGGCTCTGCTGGGGGGCTTCGCCGACCCCGACCGGGAGGCCCCGCCGGCGGAGCCCTGGGCGGCCGAGGCCGCGGCGGCTCCGGCGGCGGCCTCCGGCCCCGTGGTCTCCGACCCGATCGAGCGGCTGCGGTTCAAGAACGCCCACCACGGGCTGCGTCCCGGCGGAGGGCGCCCGCGGGTCGAGCTGCCGCGGCCGCCGCTGAGCCCGGAGCAGATCGAGGCCCTGTACGTCGCCCGCCGCAGCTGCCGGCGGTTCCCGGACTGGGAATCCGTTCCCCTGGCCGACCTCGGCGCTCTGCTGGCGGCGTTGCCGCGGCGGGACGAGCCGTCGCTCGATCTGCTTCTCTACGTCAAGCCCGGCCGGATCGAGGGGCTCCCGGGCGGCACCTACGTCTACGAGCCCGTGGCCCACCGGCTGGCGTTGCTGGAGGAGGGGGCCACGCTCACCTCCTCGCTCTACGATCCGGTCAATCGCCAAGTCTTCGAGC
>JAICSG010001124.1 GCA_025937035.1 Thermoanaerobaculia bacterium
CGGGCCCACAGGGCGTCCGCCAGCGGCTGCTCGACGATCCCGCCGCGCAGGAGCCAGCGGCGGACGGCGGTCGCCCCCTCGTCGTCGGTGGTCCGGCGGGCCCCCTCGGGAGCCGCCGCCGGATCGTCCAGCACGTCCAGGCAGGGGGCGGCCATGGCAACCCCCACCGCCGCCTCCGGATTCCCGCCCGCGGCCAGGGTGTCCGCCTCCAGGGCATGGGCCACCCCTTCGTGGAGCAGCACGGCCACGGTGTGCGGAGCGAGCACCACGGGGCCCCGGAAGGGGGCGGGCGGCGTGGCCTGGCGGGCGCGAAACAGGGCCACCGTGGTGGCGGCGATCTCCTCGGCGGCGCTGCCGGAGAGGCGGGGGAGGAGGGTGCCGTAGCGCCCCCAGGTGGATTCCACCGCGCAGCTATACAACCCTTCGCTCTCGGCCCCGGCCACCAGGCGCGGCCCCACCACCTGCACCCACCGCCGGTGCCGCCGGACGGACACCCGCAGCGGAAACCCCACGTGATGGGCCCGCACGGCCCGCGACAGCAGGCCGGGGAAGTCGAGCAGCTCGGGGGCCGCCACCGGATCGGGGGGCGCCACCTCCAGCGTGGGCTCGGGGTAGCTGGCGGCCGAGATCGCCCGCGCCACCTGGCGCAGGGACTCGGCGAACGGCCGGGCCTCGATGGCGTCGCGCGAGGCCATCCAGGTGAGCCCCTCGCGCACCAGGCGGACGGCGAACCCCTCCTCCCGCCAGGCCCGCAACCCCCCGGGGTCCCCCTCGGGGGCGAGCTCCACCTCCTCCCGCCGCTCGAAGAAGGCGTCCACCACGTCGTCGGGATGCTCGGCGATCTGGGACAGGGTGCGGGCGACGGCGGCGGTGTCCAGCTTCGAGAACGGCATGGGAGGCGGATTCTACTCCGCCGTCCTCTCCCCCTCCCGCAGCACGCGCAGGAAGTTGCCCCCCAGGATCAGCGTCACCCCGGCCTTGTCCACCCCACGGTCGAGCAGGGCCGCGGTGAGGTCCGGGAATCTGCTGGGGTCCTCCAGTCCTTCGAGCACGTCCGGGATACCGTCGAAATCGGTGCCGATCCCCACGTGCTCCTCGCCCGCCAGATCGACGAGGTGGATGAGATGGTCCACGAAGACCGACAGGGGGACCTTGGGGAGGGGGTGGTCCGCGAACAGGCGGGCGCGCTCCCGCCAGACCTTGCGGGGATTCCGGAGGTACTCCTCCTCGGTCTCCTGAAGCTCGGGGCGGAGCTCCTTGCCGCGCTCGGCGTCCGCCTTCGAGGCCTCGGGACCCACGAAGGCGGGATAGCTGTTCGCCATCACGATCCCCCCCTTGCGGGCGATCTCGCGGACGAGGCCGTCCGGCAGATTGCGGGGGTGGTCGCAGAGGGCGCGGGCGGAGCTGTGGCTGGCGATCACGGGGCCCGGGGAGACGTCGAGCACGTGGCGCACGGCGTCGTCCGAGACGTGGGAGACGTCGGGGAGGATGCCGAGGCGGCTCATCTTCCAGACGATCCCCTCCCCCTCGCCGGAGAGGCCGCCGTGGCGGGGCTCGTCGGTGGAGGCGTCGCACCACTCGTGGGAGGCCCAGTGGGTGAGGGTGACGTAGCGCACCCCCATGCGGGCGCACTGGTCGAGCGCGCCGGGCACGGTGAGCGGCCGGCCGTTCTCCAGGCCGAAGAGCACGGCGACCTCCCCCCGCCAGGAGGCCCGCTGGAGGTCGTCCGCCGAGGCCACCTGCACGAGCTGGCCCGGGATGAGGGCCTCGGTGGAGAGCCGGTAGAGCTCCTGGGCATGCTCCCA
>JAICSG010000765.1 GCA_025937035.1 Thermoanaerobaculia bacterium
ACGGGCGCAAGGTGCCAGGGACCATCCACTGGGTCTCCGCGGACCATGCGGTGCCGGTGGAGGTGCGGCTCTACGACCGCCTGTTCAAGGTCGAGCGGCCGGACCTGGCGGAGGAGGACTTCAAGTCCCTCCTCAATCCGCAGTCCCTGGAGATCCTCGCGGACAGCCGGATCGAGCCGGCGGCGGTGGACCCCGCGCTGGGGGAGCGGCTGCAGCTCGAGCGCCAGGGATATTTCTTCCGCGATCCGGTGGACTCCAGGTTGGACCACCTCGTCTTCAACCGCATCGTCCAGCTCCGCGACTCCTGGGCGGCCGAGGCCCAGAAGCAGGCCCCCGCGTCCGCTCCCGCGCCTCAGAAGCCGGCGGAGCCCAAGAAGGAGAAGGCCCCGGAGGCCAAGGCCCCCGAGCCGCTGTCGCCCGAGGAGCAGGCGCTCCTGGAGCAGCTCCGCCCCAGCCTGCTGCCCGTGGTCGACGAGGTGCTGGCGGCGCAGCCGAACGAGGTGGATCGCTACCGCAAGGGGCAGACGGGGGTCCTCGGCTTCCTGCTCGCCCAGGTGATGAAGCGGTCGGCGGGGGAGAAGCCCCACCCCAAGCTGGTGAATGCGCTGCTGCGGGAGCGGTTGGGGTAGGGCCTGCGGAAGGGACGCGTTCTTCGTGGGGGCGGCCCTCCTCGTGGCCGCCCCTACAGAGGTTTTGATCGACGCTCTACGGCGAAATCCCGCTCCACTCGCACAACGAGCCCGACTCGAAGGTCTTCTCAGAGAGGAAGTCCGGATCTCTCAGCAGCAGGACCACACCGTGATTGTCACTGGCGATCGCCACATCCCGGAGGCCGTCGCTGTTGAAGTCACCCACGGCAAATTCGTGGCTGTTCTGGTAATTGGCCCAGGGCACCTCGAGAGAGTGACGGGGCTCGAATCCCCCTCCGCAGTTTTGCGGCCAGTATTGAAACTTGTCACGAACCGCAGCCAAATCGACTCGTCCGTCGCCGTCCAGATCAGCAGCGAGAAGGCCCTCCGGCCAAGTATTGACCGGCAGGGTGGCGGTCGCAGTGAAAGCTCCGGCCGATGGCTGCGAGAGTAGCTGCACGAAGAGGTTGTCTCCCGAGGCGAGGGCGAGACCGGGAAGGTGGCCTGGCACCGGAGTGACCACGACACTCTCCCAAAGTGAAGGGTAACCCGCGTCGAGATAGGCCGGGGGGCCGAAGAGCGAGCTGTCTCCCGTGCCATAAAGAACGCCGATGTTGTTCCTGAGCGTACCTTGACCGCTCACTACCAGCATGTCGTTGATGCCGTCACCGTTGAGGTCGGCCAGCTTCAAATCGTCATAGCCATAGTGAGCCAGGGTCCTTTCGACCAACGTGAAGCCGCCCTGGCTGTCGTTCAAGAGAATGTGGACGATATCGTCCGCGTTCGATCCCCAGGGAACGGCGATGATGTCGTCATGGCCGTCGTGATCCACGTCTTCTACCGCGACTTTAAAGGCGCCCTGGAACAGGGAGATCTCGGCGGGTGCGGCAAAGGCTCTGGGCGACGTCTGAAGAAACACGGAGACGCCCGCGCCTGTCGCGGCAACGATATCGAGAAGCCCGTTCTTGTCGAAGTCGCCCACGGCCACGGAGGTGGACAGCAACGTTGCAACGTGGACAGGGGCCGTGAACGTGCCAGTGGGGCCTTGAAAGAAGGCCAGGAGATCGCATGTGTTGCATGCGGTCGCGTTCGCGACAACGATGTCCCGGTGGCCGTCGGCATCAAGATCGCCGGATGCCAAGGCCTCAGGCCACTCGCCTGCTGGTAGCACGACGTAGGGCTTGAACAGGCTGGCGTGGGAATCGGCTGCGCCGAAGAGCGTCAGGGCGAGGGCGGCGAGCAGGTGCTTAGCTCTCATAACGTCAGTGTGATCCAGGTGTCGTTTCTCGTTCGGCGTTTACTTCTACGATCACTGAAGGCCGGCCGTCCACCTGAGCGATGGGGGAACAGCGCGCCTTGCTTGCTCATTATACCGCCGCCAGCGTTCTGGAGGTCGGAATCCGCTTCACACCGGCTTGCGCTACCCTCTGTCACAAATCCTCCGCCTGTCTCGTCTACTGGGCGAGGAGGACAGCACAATGAGACTCTTCATAGCAGGCGCAACGGGGACTCTGGGACGGCCGGTGGTCCGGCGGCTGGTGGCCCTTGGACATGAGGTGGTGGGGCTGACCCGGACCGAGAAGGGGGCGCGGGCCTTGGAGGCGGCGGGGGCGCGGGGTGTGATCAGTGACGCTTTGGATCGCGAGGGCTTGCGGGCCGCCGTGGTGGCCGCGCGGCCTGAGCAGGTCTTGCACCTTTTGACGGCCCTCCCCCCGGCGATCCTGCGGGCCCGGCATCTGGAGGCCACCAACCATCTGCGGGTCGTAGGCACCCCGAATCTGATCGAGGCCGCGGTGGCGGCCGGGGCGCGCCGGATCGTGGCGGAGTCCTTCGTCGGCGTCTACGGCAAGGCCCGGTTCGATCATCCGGCGACCGAGGACGAGCCGCTGCCGCCCGTGGGGCGCGGCGCCTTCCACGAGGCCGCGGCCGCTCTGCGGACGATGGAGGAGCAGCTTCGGGCCGCCCGGGACGAGGGACGGATCGACACCGTCTCGCTGCGGTTCGGGTTCCTGTACGGCCCCGACGTGCCGTCCACGCGGGACTTCGTGGAGCAGGCCCGGGCCGGAAAGCTGGCGGCTCCGGTCCTGCCCGGCCTCGCCGCCAATCTGCAGATCGACGACGCGGCCTCGGCTATCCTTGCGGCGATCGAGCGGCCCCGTGTGTCGCCGGTGTACAACGTGGTGGACGACGAGCCGATGCCCCTTCAGGAGAATCTAACGCTGCTGGCCCAGGCGATCGGCGCCCGTCCGCCGCGCCTCCTGCCGGGGTGGCTGGTCCGGCTGGCG
>JAICSG010000525.1 GCA_025937035.1 Thermoanaerobaculia bacterium
CGACCAGGGGCAGGAGGGCCCAGAGCGAGGCGCCGCAGAGCACGAAGGTGCAGCCGCGGATGGTGGGCGCGATCACCTCCGGCGCGTGGCGGACGTAGCGCAGACCGGTGGTCATGGCGCCCCAGATCCGCTCGGCGGGCAGCATCGCCTCCTCGGCCGGCCGGCGCCAGAAGAAGAGGACCATGAGCACGCCCAGGAAGGAGACCGCGTTCACCAGGAAGGTGACGGCGGGCCCGGCGGCGGCCACCACCAGGCCGGCGAGGGCGGGGCCCAAGGCGCGGGCGATGTTGAAGCCGATGCTCCCCAGGGTGACGGCGGCGGGGAGGTCCTCGCGGGGCACCATCTCCGGGATGCTCGCCTGCCAGGCCGGGCCGTTCAGAGCGGCGCCGAGGCCAAGAAGGAAGGTGAAGGAGAGGAGGATCCAGGGGGTGGTGGCGTGGGCCGCCGTGAACGCCCAGAGGCCAAAGGCGGCGAGGGTCATCCAGGTCTGGGTGACGAGGAGCAGACGGCGGCGGTCGAGCACGTCGGCGACCGCGCCGGCCGGCAGCGACAGCAGGAACATGGGCAGGCTGGTCGCCGCCTGCACCAGCGCCACCAGGGTGGGCGACGGGCTGAGCGTGGTCATCATCCACGACGCGCCCACGTTCTGGAACCACGTCCCGATGTTCGAGGCCACGCTGGCGATCCACAGCCAGCGGAAGATCGTGTGCCGCAGCGGGCTCCAGGTGGAGCGGGGGTCAGGGGGTGGCATCGCCGCCCGATGATGGCTCGGGGAGATGGGCGAGGTAGTCGGAGGCGGCCTGGAGGAATTCCCGCCCTCCCTGGATCAGGTCCATCGCCTCCTCCTCCTCAACGGAGACCTCGATCTGATAATCGGCGTATTGGCGAATTTCAAAGGCCCGACGTAGGAGTTGGTGAAATCGGCGGTCGATCTCATTGGTACGAGCGAAAATCAATCCGTACTGAGATATGACCTGTCCATGACGTGAGAGCTTCTGTCCTCGGCTGAGGAGCATGGCCTCTGCAATGTAGAAGCAGCCGTAGTAGGCACGTGATGCGGCGAAGTCAGGGGCCCCCGATTTGAGGATGACCTCAGCCGTCTCGAAAGACCGGACCGCCTTCTCCAGGAGGGCCTGAATATCGCTCACGCCGCCACCGGTACGGCATCTTCTTGAATCGTCTTGAAAAAGATTCCCTCCCTCCGCCGCCAAGCCTCAATATCGGCCGGCATCACGGACAGGACCAGCCCCGAGTCGAGTGACAAGGGCCAGGCGACAGGCTCCATGGCCACGATCTCCTTCACTGGGCGTACCGGCCCCTCCAGCAGCAGCAGGAGATCCACGTCGCTCCCCTCATCGGCAGTGCCCCGGGCATAGGAGCCGTAAAGGAGAAGCCCGCGGAAACGTTCGCCGTAGAGCTCCTTGAGGCCCTTCTCGAGCTCCACGATCACGTCCCGGATTTTCGGCGGCAGCTCAACCATGGCCTCCCCATTCTATCCGGAGAAGGGGCTGGTTTTCGGACCCTCTTCAACCATACGATAAACCTCCAGCCATGAAGAGCTTCGACCTTTCCAGCATCCTGGCGGGCCTGCTGGCCTGCGGCGTCGCGGTGTTCGTGAGCACGGCGCTGGTCTTCATCGCCTTCCGGCTGAACACGATGCTCCGCCGGCGGGACGAGCAGGTGCGGCTGCTCCTCTCGGGGCACCGCTCGATCGCCATCGCCCTGGGGGCCACGATCCTGAGCCAGGCCCTGCTGCTGCGCCACGTGGTCTTCCCGGTAATGGCGGTCCTGCGGGACCTCTTCCTCCAGCGGGCCTCCCTGTTCACCGTCTTCGCCGTGGCCGGCCAGTGCGGAATCTTCTTCTTCCTGATCGGCGGCGTGGCGATCGGCTCGGTCTGGCTCGCGGGGTGGCTGTTCACCCGCATGACCGGCGACCTCCCCGAGCAGGAGGAGATCCTGCGGGACAACCTGGCGGTGGCGATCTTCTACGCCTTCGTCCTGCTCGCCATCACGGTCATCCTGAACGAGGGGATCGAGGATCTGGCGCGGTCGATCATCCCCTACGGCCGCTCGGGGGTGGTGCGCCTGCCGTGAGGAGGTCGGGTTGTGCCGTCCTGGGGTGCGCGGGGCTGCTCGTGCTCGCCCTGGCCGTCCTGACGGGAATCGTCAACCGGGCCCTGCCTCCGCAAGCTCCGCCCCAACCCTCTTCCATGCCTGGCGCCCACCCCAAGGAGGCCGGTCCCGCTCCCGGATTTCAACGCGAGGACGACGGCGACCGTCTCCGCCTCTCCTTCGGGTTCTCCGATTACGAGGGCCGGACCCACCACTTCTCCTGTGAGGTCAGCAAGCAGGATTACGCCCGCGACCTGACCTCCTTCGGCTACTTCCAGGACGACCTCGACCGGACCGTGGGAGAGGGGCTGCGCGAGCTCTTCGAGCGGCAGGCGGAGGAGCGCGGGGTGGCTCCGTATATCCGGTTCGAGATCAACCGCGACACGAGCTATCGCTGGCAGTGGACGGTGCCGGGTACCCTCAAGCCGGCGGTGGCGAATGCGCTCACGGCGAGGCTTCGGGATTTCGACCGCTGGCTCGACAAGGGCTTTCCCCAGGAGAGGGAGGAGCTCATCGCGCGGTACCTCCGGGAGCGGGGAGTGCTTCTTCAGGGTGAGAAGGCCTCGGTCGACTACGCGCGGGAGGTCGAGGGCGCCACCGGCCCGCTCACTCCCTGTTTCGAGGCGCTGCGGCAGGTGGGGACGGGGGAGGAAGACCGCCGCCTGCTCGCTCTCTTCCTCGCCTTCTTCCAGGACCTGCGCTACGAGGTGCCGCCGCCGGTCGAGCTCGGGCGCCACATCCTGGGCTTCCGGGTGCCGACCGCGGTGCTGGTGCGCGGGGGCGGGGACTGCGACTCGAAGTCGGCCGCCTTCTGCGCCCTCTGGCGACACCGGCCGGAGCGGGCGATCCTGATCCTCGTCCCCGGGCACGCCCTGGTGGGAGTGGAAGGAGCGCCGCACGCCAACGAGGCCTACGTACGGCTCGGCAACCGCTACTTCGTGCTCTGCGAGGTGGCGGGGCCCGGCAAGGTCCCGCCCGGCTTCGGAGGGATCTCCGGCAGCTTCGAGTACGTGATGATCGAGCCGGCGGGCGGGTGATCCGCCGCCCTTGTCACGCCCGGGGAACCCATCAGCACTAGACAAAGTGTGAGAAGGATACTACTCTGGTCACAAATGAGTCGCCGCCCTTACACCCTGTCCGTCACCTCCCCCCGACGGGTGTATTGCGCCTGTAGCAAGCGGGTGTGAGCGGCTCCGGGCCGCTTGCATCCGCCTCTCCCCGGAATCCCTGACAACTTGAATCCCTGACGGCTGGCTTGCCAGCCGCGAACGGAACCCGTGTCTCTGGAGGTAGTCGATGCCCGCAGGAGCCTCGTCCCAGGGGGAGCCGATCACCTGGGAGCTGATTCGGAAGCGCAACTTCGTCGAGCGGCTGAAGCACGAGAAGGGTGGCCTCGACGTGATCCACGATCTGCCGGCGATGATTGAGGCCGGCTATGAGGCCGTGCCCGAGGAGGACTTCGTGCGCATGCAGTGGTACGGCCTGTACCACGACAAGCCGAAGGTCGGGTACTTCATGCTGCGGGTCAAGCTGCCGGGCGGCGTGGTGACCCCGGCCAAGCTGCGCATTATTGGAGAGCTGTCCCAGCGCTTCGGCCGCGGCTACGGCGAGCTGACCACCCGCCAGAACATCCAGCTCCACTGGATCGAGCTGGCCCAGCTTCCCGAGGTGCTGCGGCTCCTGGAGGAGGGGGGGATGACCACCACCGGCGCCTGCGGCGACAACGTGCGGGCCATCACCGGCTGCCCGGTGGCGGGGATCGACCGCGAGGAGCCGTTCGAGGTCCAGGGGCTGATCGACGAGGCGACCCGCTTCTTCATCGCGAACCGGGAGTACTCGGACCTCC
>JAICSG010000291.1 GCA_025937035.1 Thermoanaerobaculia bacterium
GGCGGACCGCCCTCTCAGCAGCCGCAGGGCGTTGGGATGGGTCGGAAGGTCCTTCTTCCCCAGGTCGTACCCCACTCCTTCGAGGATCATGGCGGGGAGCTCGACGTATTCGTCCACCAGCTCGGCCAGGATCACGGCGCCGGTCGGCGTGGTCAGCTCGCCCCCCGGTCCACCGAAGACGGGGACCCCGCGCAGGAGCTCGGCCGTGGCAGGCGCCGGGATCGGCACCTCGCCGTGGGCCATCCGCACCCGGCCGCTCCCCAGGTTGACGGGGCTGCAAGTGAGCCGCTCGGGAGCCAGGAATTCGACCGCCGCCGCGGCCCCCACCAGATCGACGATCGAGTCGATCGCCCCCACCTCATGGAAGTGGACCCGCTCGACCGGCATGCCATGGGCCTTCGCCTCCGCCTCCCCCAGCCGCTGGAAAAGCCGCGAAGCCCGCTCCTTGACCGCCTCCGAAAGGGCGCTCCGCCCAATCAGCTCCCGAATCTCCGCCAGCCCCCGTGTATGTCCGTGGCCATGTCCGTGCTGATGTCCGTGCTCATGATGGTGGTGGTGCCCCTGCTCGTGGGAGTGGTGCTGGTGCTCCTCCGGGTCCGGCCCTTCAATGGGCTTCCCATGCTCCAGGACCCGGAACCGGGTCCCCACGAAGCCGCCGCGCGAGGCCTTGCGGGTCTCGACGCCGATCCCCGGCAGGCCCAGCCGGCCGACCATATCTTGAAGGACCTCGACGGGCATCCCGAGGTCCAGGCAGGCGCCGAGGAACATGTCCCCCGCGATGCCGCTGCTGCAGTCGAGGTGATAGATCGCCATGACGGGGCTAGGCTACCACGCGCTCTTTTCGCGCAGGGATACCCAGCGCCCCCGGTGCCCCAGCACCACGTGGTCCACCAGCCGCAGCCCAACGATCTCGGCCGCCTCCGCCATCCGCCGGGTAAAGAGGAGGTCCTCGGCGCTCGGCTCCGGATCGCCGCTCGGATGGGTGTGGAAGAGGTAGATCGACGACGCCCCCCGTTGCAGGCACTCGCGGAGGATCTCCCGGGGCTCGACCGAGATGCGGCTCAGGGTGCCGCGGAACATCTCCCGCTCCCCCAGCAGGAGGTTGCGGGCGTCCAGGAAGAGCGCCCCCATGACCTCCTGGTCGCTCGTGTGGTAGCGGAGGGCCAGATAGCGCGCCACGTCCACGGGGCGGGAGAGCGGCTCCCGATCCAGGAGCTGCTCGCGGGCTAGGCGGCGGCCCAGCTCCACGGCGGCGAGCAGGGAGGCCGCCTTGGCGCTCCCCAGCCCGTTCCGCCGCAGGGAGTGGGGGGTGGCGGTGAGCAGACCCGAGAGCCCGCCGTTCTCGCGCAGCACGTCCATGGCCATCTGGATCGCCGAGACCCCTTTGCGGCCCGTGCGGATCAGCACGGCCAGCAGCTCGGAATCGGCGAGAGAGCTGCCTCCCTGCCGGAGTAGGCGCTCGCGCGGCCGCTCCCCCTCCGGCAGCTCGCGGATCAGGTAGTCGGTGGCCATCGGCTCCTTTCGATCGCGTCCACGAGGGCGGGCAGCGCCTCCCCCGCGGGATCGGCCAGACGCAGGTCCATGACGTGAGAAAAGGGGGTCGGCTCCGGATTGACCTCGATCAGACAGGCACCGGCCTGGTGCGCCAGCTCGATCAGACCGGCCGCGGGATAGACCACCGCCGATGTCCCCACGGAGATGAACAGGTCGCAGAAGGTCGCCTCCTCATAGGCGAGGACGAGCGTCTCGTGGGGGAGCACCTCGCCGAACCAGACCACGGCGGGGCGGAGCCTTCCGCCACAGGAGCAGAGGGGCGGCCGCTCGGAGGATTCGGCGATCGCCTCGCCCATGTCCCGGCCGCTGCCGCAACGCTCGCAGACGGCGCGGGTGATCGTGCCGTGCAGCTCCAGGAGGCTCTGGCTGCCCGCCCGCTGGTGGAGGCCGTCGACGTTCTGGGTCACCACCATGACAAAGGGAAAGAGAGTCTCCAGCCGCGCGATGGCGGCGTGGGCGGGATTGGGGGCCGCCTCCGCGGCCTGCTGGTACCGCCAGGCGTACCACCGCCAGACCTTCCCCGGATCGGCCCGGAACGCCTCGGGGGTGGCCAGCTCCTCGGGCCGCATCCTCTCCCAGAGGCCGCCGGCCCCCCGGAAGGTGTCGAGGCCGCTCTCGCGCGACACTCCGGCGCCGGAGAAGACCACGACCCGCTCCGCCGCCCGGACCCGCTCGCGGACCGCCTCGGAAAGCTGCAACCGGCTCATCCTCCTCCTTCCTCGCGTTGACACTGCGCGACGCATCCTGCTACAAACGCCGCCCGTCATCCAGAGCGACAGGAGCCTCCATGCCCTACCTGCCCAACAACTTCGGCCTCCTCGACCCCGAAGCCAGCAACTACGAGACGAGCCGCGTCGCGGTCCTCCCGGTCCCCTTCGAGCGCACCACCTCGTACGGCAAGGGGACGACCTCCGGCCCGGCGGCCATCCTCCGCGCCTCCCAGGCCATGGAGCTGTACGACGAGGAGCTGGACGCCGACCCTTCCACGCAGGGCATCGCGACCTTGTCACCGTTCCTCCCCGAAGCCTTCGACATGGGCGAGGGTCTGGCGGAGCTCCAGGACGCCTGCAAGGTCCACATGGAGCACGGGAAATTCCTCGTGACCCTCGGGGGCGAGCACAGCTTAACGCAAGCTCCGGTCAAGGCGGCCCGCGAGGCCTTCGGCGAAATTGGAGTGGTGCAATTCGACGCCCACAGCGACCTTCGAGAGGAATTCGAAGGCACGCCTTTCAGCCACGCGAGCGTGATGAAGCGGATCGTGGACGCCGGGATCCCGTCGCTGGCGGTGGGCATCCGGTCGCTCTCCGCGCCGGAGGCCCGGCTCATCCGGGAGCGCTGCCTGCCGGTGATCTGGGGGCATCAGCTCGACCAGGCGGAGGCCCTCTTCCCGGCCATGCTGGCGGCGCTGCCCGAGAAGATCTACCTCACCTTCGACATCGACTACTTCGACCCCGCCCTGGTCCCCGCCACCGGCACGCCCGAGCCGGGCGGCGGCCACTGGTACCCCACCCTCCGCCTCCTCCGCAAGCTGTTCCACACCAAGACCGTGGTGGCCATGGACCTCATCGAGCTGGCGCCGATCGGAGGTCACCCCGCGAGCGACTTCCTGTCGGCCAAGCTGATCTACAAGTGCCTGGGGTATTTGTGGGAGAAAGAGGGCAGGCGGCGCTAACCCACCAGCACGCTCCCGCCGTTCACGTTGAGGATCTCCCCCGTGATGTGCCGGGCCAGGGAGGAGGCCAGGAAGACCACCGGGCCCGCGACGTCCTCCGGCGTGGCGACGCGGTGGAGGGGGATCGAGGCGATCACCGCCTCCCGCTGCTCCCCGGAAAGGGCGTCGGAGGTCATGTCCGTATCCACCCAGCCCGGGGCGACCGCGTTGACCCTTATCTGGGGCGCCAGCTCCGAGGACCACGACTTGGTGGCCGAGATCAGCGCCCCCTTGCTCGCCGCGTAGGCGCTGTAGAAGGCCTCCCCCCGCTGCCCCGCCGTCGAGCTGATGTTGATGATCGAGGCGTCGGGGGATCCCATCAGGAGCGGGATGGCGCAGCGGGCGGCCAGGAACGCGCCGACCACGTTGACGGAGAGCGTGGCCTGGAGCCGCTCGGGCCGGAGCTGGGCCAGCGGATCGTGGACCCAGACCCCGGCGTTGTTGATCAGGCAGTCGATCCCGCCCCAGCGGGCTTCCGCCGCGTCGAAGAGCTTGCAGACCTGATCCGGATCGGTCACGTCGCAGCGGAAGGCCGCGTGCGGAGCGTCCGAGATCCGGCGCAGCTCCTGGAGCGTGGCGAGGGCCTTGGTGTCGCTCGCCATGTACTGGACGAGCACCGCGGCGCCGGACTTCGCGAATAGGCGGCAGCACGCGGCGCCGATGCCGCGGCTCCCACCTGTTACCACGACCCGGCGCCCGGTGAGGTCGATCACGCGGCCTCGACCACCATGGCGATCCCCTGCCCGCCGCCGATGCAGGCCGAGGCGACGCCCCGGCCGCCACCGCGCCGCTTGAGCTCCTTGAGCAGGGTGATCAGCAGGCGGGTGCCGCTCGCCCCCAGCGGATGCCCGAGGGCGATGGCGCCGCCGTTGACGTTGAGCTTGTCCACGTCGAGATCCAGATCCTTGATCACGGCCAGGATCTGACCGGCGAACGCCTCGTTGATCTCGAAGAGGTCGACGTCCTTGAGCTCCATGCCGAGCTTGCCGAGGGCCGACCGGATGGCCGGCGCCGGGCCGATCCCCATACGGGAAGGGTCGACGCCCACCACCGACCAGGAGAGGATGCGGCCGAGCGGCTGCCAACCCTTCTCCCGCGCTTTCTGCTCGGTCGAGAGGATCATCATCGCCGCGCCGTCCACGATCCCCGAGGCGTTGCCGGCGGTGACGAAGCCGTCCTTGTCGAACGCCGTGGGGAGCCCCGCGAGGTCTTCCATGGTGGTCTCGGGGCGCAGGTGGTCGTCCTTGTCGATGACCTTGGCCCGCTTCCCCTTCCCCACCTCGACCGGCACCACCTCCTCGCTCATCCTGCAGGACTTCCAGGCCTCGCCCGCCCGCTGCTGCGAGCGGATGGCAAACTGGTCCTGCTCCTCGCGGCTGATCCCGAAGTCCCGGGCCAGGTTGTTGCTCGTCTGCGCCATGTAGCAGCCGCAGTAGGTGTCCATCAGGGCGACCATCAGGAGGTCCTGGAGCTGCCCCTGCCCCAGCTTGAAGCCGCGCCGGGCCCCCCAGATCACGTGCGGCGCCTGCGACATGTTCTCCATGCCGCCGACCAGACAGGTGGTGGCGTCACCGGTGAGGATCGCCTGTGCTCCCGAGATCACCGACTGCACGCCGGAGCCGCAGAGGCGGTTGACGGTGAGCGCCGGCACCTCCTTGGGCACCCCGGCCTTGAGGGCCACGTGGCGGGCGCCGTAGATGGCGTCGGGCGAGGTCTGGAGGGCGTTGCCCACCACGGTATGGTCGATCTCCTGGGGATCGATGCCCGTCTTCTCGAACAGGGCGCGCGCCGCGTGCGCCCCGAGGTCGATCGCGGAAACGTCGGCGAAGGAGCCGTTGTATTCGGCCATCGGGGTGCGCACCCCGTCGACCAGGACCAGATCATGAATCTCCATCAGCGGATTGCCTCCCTCTGCGCGGACGCGGCCCCATGGAAGCGGCGGCGCCAGCGGTTGATGTCGATGAACGGATCGATCCGCGAGCCGAGGAGCACGAAGATGCGGCCCTGCCGCGGGTCGATCCAGAAGCTGTTGCCTGCGAAACCGGTGAAACCGAATGCGGAGGGGGAGAGCGCTTTCCCGGCGCTGCCGCGGAGCGTTCTCCGCCACCAGCCCAGGGCGAACCGGCCTCCACCTGAAAGAGCTGAGGCCACCCCCTCCGGCTTCAACAAACGTCCCGGCGCCAGCCATTCCGCGCCGAGCCGCCAGAGATCGCGGGCACCGCCGAACAGGCCGGCGTGCCCGCAGGTCTCCCCCATCTTAGCGAGAAACCGGGCGTTGCCGTCCTGGGCCCGGCCCAATGGCGGCGGCCCCAGGTCCGGAATCGTGAGGCCCTGCCTCGCCGCGAGCCTCACCTCCTGGCCGGTGCCCATGCGGGACACGGCCAGGTCCGGCCGCTCTCCCGGCGTCCCTTCCACCCCGTTCATTCCCAGAGGGGCGAGGACGCGCTCGCGGAGGAGGTCCATCAGCGGCCTCTTCAGGCGTCGCTCCGCCGCCCGGCCGTAGAGGA